>NZ_DFLY01000035.1:0-171 GCF_002375525.1 Marinobacter sp. UBA3607
CCGGTCAACCGGTTCTGAGCCGGGTATGAACTTCAAACGCTACCTGCCCATTCTGCAGTGGGCACCACACTACAGCCGCAACCAGGTCACCAGTGACCTGATCGCGGCTGTGATTGTCACGGTGATGCTGATCCCGCAGTCGCTGGCCTATGCGTTACTGGCGGGCCTGCC
>NZ_DFLY01000035.1:365-128843 GCF_002375525.1 Marinobacter sp. UBA3607
GGCGGGCCTGCCGGCCCATGTCGGGCTGTATGCCAGTATCCTGCCGCTGGCGATCTACGCGGTGTTCGGCACCAGCCGAACCCTGTCGGTGGGGCCGGTTGCCGTGGCTTCATTGATGACAGCGGCTGCCCTGGCGCCACTGGCGGAGGCTGGTACGCCCGAATACGTTGCCGGTGCGGTGTTGCTGGCGGTGATGTCGGGCCTGATGCTGACTGTCATGGGGGTGATGCGGCTCGGTTTCCTGGCCAACTTCCTCAGCCATCCGGTGATTTCCGGGTTTATCACCGCCTCCGGCATCGTCATTGCTGCCAGCCAGCTGAAGCACCTGTTCGGTATCCAGTCTTCCGGCCACAACCTGATTGATATCGTCGGTTCGCTGTTCAGCGGCCTGGCTGATACCAACCTGCCCACTTTACTGGTGGGTGGCGGTGCCCTGCTGTTCCTGGTGTGGTCCCGTCGCTACCTGAAGCCGCTGCTGAGCAAGCTGGGCCTGGCGCCCCGTGCCGCGGATATTTTCACCAAGACGGCACCGATCCTGGCGGTGGTGGTGACCACCCTGGTGGCCTGGGCCCTGAGACTGGATGAGCAGGGGGTAAGGCTGGTGGGTGACATACCCTCTGGCTTGCCTGTTTTCACCATGCCCAGCCTGGATCCGTCCCTGTGGTCCCAGTTGGCGGTAAGCGCCCTGCTGATCAGTGTGGTGGGCTTTGTGGAGTCGGTATCGGTAGGCCAAACCCTGGCCGCCAAGCGCAGGCAGCGCATCGACCCGGACCAGGAGCTGATCGGCCTGGGCACCGCCAATCTGGGCTCCGGATTCTCCGGTGGCATGCCGGTAACCGGTGGCTTCTCCCGCTCGGTGGTCAATTTTGATGCCGGCGCGGAAACACCGGCTGCGGGGGCTTACACGGCTGTAGGTATTGCCCTGGCTACCCTGTTCCTGACTCCGGCTATCGCCTGGTTGCCCCAGGCGACGCTGGCAGCAACCATTATCGTGGCGGTGGCAACACTGATCGACCTACCGGCGCTGGTGCGTACATTCCGGTACTCCCGTACCGATTTTGGCGCCATGCTGGCGACGATTGTGCTGACACTGGCCCACAGTGTGGAGGCGGGGATTATCGCCGGGGTGGCGTTGTCTATCGGGCTGTTCCTGTTCCGGACCAGCCGGCCCCACAGTGCCGTGGTGGGCCTGGTGCCGGGTACCGAGCATTTCCGCAATGTGTTGCGCCATGACGTGGAACTGTGCCCGAAGGTAACCTTCCTGCGGGTAGACGAGAGTCTGTACTTTGCCAATGCCCGTTTCCTTGAGGAAACAGTGATGGACCTGGTCAGCCGGGAGCCGGAGCTGACAGACCTGGTGCTGGTGTGCCCCGCGGTTAACCTGATTGATGCCTCGGCGCTGGAAAGCCTAGAAGCCATCAATGAGCGCCTGCACGATGCCGGCGCAAGGCTGCACCTGTCTGAGGTGAAAGGCCCGGTGATGGACCGGCTCAAGGGCACGGAGTTTCTTGAGCACCTGGGCGGTGGCGTGTACCTGAGCACCTATGAGGCCTGGCAGGCACTCACCAAACGGGCGGCGATCGCATGATCTGAGCGCAGTGATCCCATTGACCGGCGCGGGGGTATGTTGAACACTGCCCCCGTGTTTCTTGGCGCTAGTAACCGGTGACCACTGATGGGAATGACTGACAACCTGCTCTCCACTGGCCAGTGGCTGTTCACGGCACTGCTGTTTGTGCTGGTTCTGATTGCGGCACTTCGGGCCGTGGACTGGCGGGCCTTCCGCAACGATGACGCGGCCCAGCACACGCTGTTTGGCGCTGCGGTGGTGTTGGGGTTTGTCTGGCAGTTAAGGGCGGGGATATCGCCCGGGCTGGCCATTCATATTTTCGGTATCACTGTGATTACCCTGATGGTGGGCTGGGCCCTGGCAGTGCTCGCCGGCCTGCTGGCGCTGGTGATTACGGTGATTACCGGGCGCGAACCGCTGATGATGTTTGCCGCCAACGGGCTGGTCACTGTGATGGTGCCGGCCCTGGTGAGCCACGGCATCATGCTGTGGGAGCGTCGGCGTAACTTCCGAAATTTCTTCGCTTATATCTTCTTTTGCGGGTTCTTTGGTGCCGGGCTGTCAGTGGCGGCGGCCGGGGTGGTGATGTGTTTGCTGCTCTGGACCAGCGGAGCCTATAGTTTCGACATGCTGGTGCACGAATACCTGCGCTACCTGCCGCTGTTCATGATTCCCGAAGGCTTTATCAACGGAGCGTTTGTGACCGGCCTGATGGTGTTCCATCCCGACCGGTTGAGCACCCTGGACCAGCGCCGGTATCGCTAGCGGGGGGCTCCGGCTGGGTCTTGCAGGAGGCGTTTTCGCGCCACATGGCCAGCCAGGGCAGCACCTCGGAAGCCGGCATGGGCTGGGCCACGGCATAGCCTTGCACCAGGTTGCAGCCCATGGCCATGAGCGCTTCGGCCTGGGCCATGGTTTCCACGCCTTCGGCCAGGGTCGGTTTTTCGAAGCGCTGGGCCATGAAGATGACACTTTCCACAATCGCCCGGTCACTGTCGTCCTGCAGCATGTCGCGGATGAAACTTTGGTCGATCTTGATCATGTTGATCGGCAGGGTGCGCAGGTAAGTCAGGGATGAGAATCCGGTTCCGAAATCATCCAGGGCAACCTGGAGCCCCAGGGTCTGGCACTTTGCCAGTACGTTTTCGGCGCGCTGAATGTCCTCCAGGGCGGTGGATTCCAGCACTTCCAGTGTGATCTGTTCCGGATTTACCTCCGGGTGGCTTTGCAGGTAGCTTTCCAGGTAGTGCACAAAGCTCCGGTCCATCAGGTGCGGTGCGCCGATGTTAATGCTCACCGCAAGCTGCTCGCCGGCCTCGTTCCACAGGTTCATCTGGTGGATGGCTTCTTTCAGCACCCAGCTGCCCAGCGGTACTTCCAGGTGGCTGTTCTCTACAGCAGGCAGGAACTCCCCGGGCGTGGTCAGGCCCTTGGCCGGGTGGTTCCAGCGGATCAGGGCTTCAAAACCCACTACCTGGTAGTCTGCCAGCCGCACCTGGGGCTGGAAATACAGTTCGAATTCATTGTGCTCCAGCGCATTGCCGATTTCCACCAGCTGGTTGCGGCGCTGGCGCCGGAAGGCGTCTTCACCGGGGTCAAAAATGTGGAACTGGTTACGACCTTTTTCCTTGGCCGCGTACATGGCCTGGTCGGCGTGGCGGATCAGGCCTTCAGCGTCGGTGTTGTCGTCCGGATAAATGGCGGCGCCCAGGCTGGCGGTGACCGTAATAAAGGTATCCGCCACCGGGATCGGCTGGCTCACTTCCGACAGCAGTCGCTGATAGACGATTTCCGGATTGTCGCTCTGAACCAGGATGACAAACTCGTCGCCGCCGATCCGCGCGATGGTGTCGCCCCGTCGCAAGCTGTGGGCCAGGCGGTCGGCCACGGTTTTCAGGGCCTTGTCGCCGGCGTCGTGGCCGAATTCGTCGTTGATGGCTTTGAAACCGTCAATGTCCAGGTAACACACCGAGAGCGAACGTTTCTGGCGGTCGGCGTGCTGGCGGGCCGTGCGCAGGCGTTCCACCAGCAACTGCCGGTTGGGCAGGCCGGTGAGTTCATCGTAGTTAGCAGCCCGGTCCAGGTCCCGGGCATGGTTTTTCAGTGCGGTGATGTCGGAAAACGACGCGACGTGGAAATATTGCCCCGGCTCCTCCAGGTGAACCCGGCTGACCGACAACAACTCCACATATTCCTCACCATTCTTGCGTCGGTTCCACAGCTCGCCACGCCAGAAATCGTTTTGCTCGATAGAGCGCCACATGGACTGGTAATAGGCCTTGGAGTGCCGGCCGGAGCTGAGAATGTTCGGGTTCAGGCCCAGCACTTCTTCCCGGCTGTAGCCCGTGATGCGGGCGAAGGCCGGGTTCACATCCATGATGCGGTTGTGCTTGTCGGTGATCAGGATGGCTTCGTGGCTGCGGTCGAATACGCTGGCGGCAATGCGCAGGCCCCGCTCGCCGTGCTTGCGGTCGGAAATATTGGTCTGGATAACCACATAACCAGGCTCCACACCCTCTGCTTTGCCAATCGGCATGCTGCAGGTGTGCACCCAGTACGGGGTGCCGCTGGCGGTGTAATGCAGGATGTCTTCTTCGAAGGGTTCACCGCTGGCGTAGTGTGCATGGATGCGGGCGATGGTTTCCTTGTCGGTGCCGGTTCCGGGCAACAGGTCAAACGGTTTTTTGCCACGGATATCGGCCAGGGTGTAGCCGGTTTGGGCCTCAAACGCGTCGTTTACCCATTCGATGCGGGCTTCGCCATCCAGGATCAGCACCATGTTGCTGGTGGTGGTAGCGACCAGGGCCAGCCGGGCAGGGGAAATGTCCGCAGGCGGCGTGATGTGTTCCGGGCTTGTCGGCATCTGGGGTAAATCCGGTAATTGACGGTTGGCTTCCCTCCTTGTGAATGCGCCTGAAAGTATAGCAATCGCAACCAGTTTAACCGTCCGTAGAGGCCGAAATGGCCGCAGTGACGGCCAGCTGGTTATCCGTTTATTGCAAAAGCCAGGCGCCGCGCAATCCTAGCGTATACGTGAATTGCGGGCATTACACATTAGTCGGAGGAAATTGATGTCCGTCAAAATTGTGCGGATTGAATAGCTTGCGTTGGAATTATTGCCGCCAGCGGGAATGTTTCTGCAGCTTTCTTTGCAAGGTGCGCCGGTGCATGTTCAGGGCTCGGGCGGTGGCGGAGATGTTGCCTTCGTGTTCGTTCAGCACCCGCTGGATGTGCTCCCATTCCATTTCTTCCACCGAGGGTGGCTCCGGGCGCAGTTCGGGCGGGGCATCCAGCGGCTCAAAGCCGCTGATCAGCTGCTGTACGGTCACCGGTTTGCACAGGTAGTTGGCAGCCCCCCGGCGCATGGCCTCCACGGCAGTGGCAATGCTGCCGTAGCCGGTGAGCACCAGTACGTCCAGGTCCGGGTTGGTGTCGAGAAGTTCCGGCAGCAACTGAAGTCCGCTCTCGCCGGCCAGGTTCAGGTCGAGCACGCAGCGGCGGATGTTGTGGGCATCCAGCGCATCCAGGGCGCTGTCGTGGTTGCTGGCGGTGATGGCCTCGATACCCTGCCGGGCCAGGGAGCGGCTCAGCACCTGCAGGAAGGCCAGGTCGTCATCAACAATCAGCCATTGTTCCTGTTCAGACATGCTCTGGCTCTCCTGCAGTGGGTGTTGAGGCCTGCGGCAGATCGATCACCATGGTGGTGCCGGCGTTACCCGTCCGGGCTTTCAGGTTGCCGCCCAGCCGCTGGATGGTGGCATTAGACAAAAACAGGCCAACTCCCAGACCGTTCCTGGAATCGACTATGTCTTCGCCGGGGGCTCCGGCCAGGGCGGCCTCCAACCCTCCACCGTGGTCTTCGACCACGATCTCTATGCGGCCGTTATCGGTTTGCCGACTGCTGACTGCTACCCACTGGGGGCTGGCGGTCAGGGCATTGGCCAACAGGTTCAGGATGGCCTGGTCGAGGGTGGCGTCGACCGCAATGCGGCCATCGGGATGATCCTTTGCCCACTGGATAGGGCCGGATGGCCACAGCAGGGTGGCGGATTCCCGCAACCTGGCCAGCCACTCACCTACTGGCAGGGTTTCCAGTTGGGCGGTCTTGGCTTCTACGGCGGTTTTGGTGAGCTGCTGCAGGTGGCTGCTGCACAGCATCACCTGCTGGCCCATCATGTCCAGGTCTTCTTCCAGCTCCGGGTTGCCCTGGCCGCTGTGGGAACGGATTTCATCCAGCAGCAAGGTCATGGTGTTCAGTGGTGTGCCGAGCCGGTGTGCAACCGCCGCCGCCGAGAGGCCAAGGGCAATCACCTGCTCATCCCGCAACCGGTTTTCCCGGAACCGGGACAGCTGGCTTTGCTGGTGTCGCAGGCGACGGGCCAGGGTGCCCACCACCAGCAGCAGAATGCCGGCGGTCAGGGCAAAGGTCACCCACATGCCGACAAGGTGTAGCTGGGCGAGGTCGCCACCGTGGTGATCGTGCACCACCGGGGTGTGCCAGATGACGAGGGCGGTGTACACGGCAATGCCGGTGAGCGTCAGCGCAATGCTCTGGCGGGTTGGTACCAGGATAATGGCCACGGCAATGGGTAGCAGCAATACCGACACCAGCGGATTGGTATAGCCGCCGGTGTAGAACAGCCAGAGACCGATCAGGGTCAGGTCCGTGGCCAGGGTCAGGCTGACCGGAACCGAGGATTCGGGCGGTTTGCGGTTGAACCAGAGCCAGCCAAGGGTGGCCAGCACGCCATACAGCAGGCAAACCAGCAGGGCCTCGGCCCGATGCGCCAGCGTGATGACGGATTCGGCAACGGTAATAGCCACCAGTTGCGTGGTGATGATGGCCAGCCGCATGCCCAGCAGGTAGCGGGCAGCCTGGCGAAAACCGGTCTGAGAGTGAGTGAGCCATTCCATGAGGGCATTCTAGCAGCAAGCGGCTGCGGCGCACCTGAACAACGTGCGACCTTTTGTCAGGGGTTAATCGGTGAAATAACACACCAGTTGCTGGCTTACCACATCGCCGGTCAGTTGCAGCTGGCCCCGGGTGATGTGATGGACTTCCACGGCTTCTGCGGTCTGTCCGGCTTGTTCTATCGGCTTGCAGGGTGGCAGGCGATCGGGGTGGTACTGGCAATGGGCGGTATCCGGGAACAGGGCCGCATAGGCTATGCCGGTTTCCACCAGGTCCTGGAAGAAATGCGAACCGTAGGACAGGTCCGGCACCATGTCGCCGGCGTTTTCGGACACTTCCACCAGCGCGGCCACGCCGGCAATGTCGGAAAACCGCACCGGAACCCCCAGTTCCGGGCTGCTGGTGCCCCAGCGACCGGGGCCGACCAGCATTGTGGGTTCGGCCGATGCTCGCACGGTTTCACCGACCAGTCGTGCTACCTCGTAGCGCTCACTGGTATTCAGGCCGGCATAGACGGCGGCGTTTACCCGGATCACCCTTGTGATGGCCAGGTTGATGTTGCCGCCCATGAAATGGCCCCGGGTCCGGAACAGCAGCCGGGGCTCGGGCAGCGGGTCCGGAATCTGCACCGGGCCGGTTTCGCCAATGGTGGCCAGTGGGCGGCATTGCACCAGGTTGAAAGACGGCTCTCCCTCGGCATTCAGATGCAGGGTAAATTCCACATCCACCGGATGCCGGTAACCGGCTTCCAGGGTGGCCAGCAGGCTCGATAGCCGGCTGATAAACCGGCTGCCCTGCACCAGCGGCCGGAAGGTCAGGCGCCAGACCGGGCCATCAAGGCCGATCTGCTCGGCCCTGGCGGTGGCGTCCCGGTCGATTTCGGCAAGGTGGTTCATGGGCAGGTTTGGCGCAGATGGAAGCATCTGGCTCAGGGGCCGGGTTTCGAGGCCCCCGGTTTCCAGGTCCAGCAGGTCCACCAGGTGCTGGGAGAACCGGAAGCTTTCGTCCTGGTTGCGGAACGGTTGCCGGGTGGGATGGTCCAGTGCCATCACGCAGGCGTGGTCGCCTTCAATACGGTCCACCGCCCGGGTGCCCAGGCCCATCACCAGTCGCACCATGCCGGCTTTCGGGTCCATGTTGCTGTCCCAGGCAAAGGTGTTGCGGGACACCCCCACGCCGGCAGCATCCGGCAGGTAATAGCGGTTGTGGAACCGGCCGTTTACCCGCTGGATCAGCAGTGCCATGGGTTCTTCCCGCTGGTCCAGGCCCCGCTGTTTGCGGTACACCAGCGCATCTGTGCTCATGGACGATGCATACACCTGCCGGATGGCATCTTCCAGCGCGGCCAGTCGCTGTTCGGGCGAGCCCTGGTTGACCAGGAATACGCTGTCGTACTTGCCCGCAAAGGCATTGCCGAAACCGTCTTCCTGCAGGCTGGATGAGCGCACCAGGATCGGGTACTGGCCGTAGTGGTCCAGCAGGCGCTCCAGGTCGGCCCGGATTTCATCGGGAAAGCGGCCTTCCAGAATACCGTTTTGCAGGGCCGGGGCTTCTGCCAGGTAACCGGTGGCGGAGCGCTGGCGCATGATCGCCGGCCACAGGCCGTTGTGCACCAGGAAGGCATAGTAGGCATCGGTGCCCAGATAGCTGGAGTCGTGGGGTTCCAGCATGTCCTGCCATTGTTGCGGATCGTCTTTCAGCAGGATGTTCCGGGCAATCAGCATGCCCGTAGCCTTACCGCCGATATAGCCGCTGCCCACCAGCCGGCCGCGGATGGCCAGCAGGTCTTCCAGCGACAGATAACGGCGGGCCAGTTCCAGTATCTGCGGGTCCCGGCTGACCAGAACCTGCAGCACCTGCTCCTGCAGGTTGGCAATGGCGGCGGGATCGTTTTCGGACAGGGCCCGGCTGGCGTCCTGGAACAATCGGTCCCAGTAATCCAGAAGGGGCTGCCGGTGCAGGCCTTCCTGTTCCAGGCTCGCCTGTAACCGGGTGGCATCGCTGCTGTCGGTAATCGGGCAGAACTGGCCGTTATGCTCCCGGTGGGGCAGGAACATGGTGGGTGATTGCCGGCGCCAGGCCTTGATTGGCTGTACCTGCACATTGTCGCCATGGCGGCGAACGTCCAGCATTACCTGGGTGGTCTGGCGGATTCTGTCCAGGGTCATCCGGGAGTGGCGCTCCGGGTGCAGCGCAAACCAGGCCACGGTATCCAGCTCGAACAGGAACGGACATACCACCCGGAAGAAATTACCCACCATGGCGTCGGTGGCCCAGGCATTGAGCAACTCGCTCAGGCTGTCACAGACATAGAACGCGCCGCGACCGTGTTGCTCGATCAGGTGCCAGACCCGGCTGGTGAAGCTTTCAAAACCGCCAAGGGCGTCGATTTCGATCGTGCGGACGGCAGGGTGGTTTTCAATGATCGGCGGATGGTCGCCAAACCGGAGGTAGAGAATCTGCCGGCCGGCATCGGCGGCGGCATCAACGAAGGGAAGGACGAAACGGCGATAGTCATCAAGGTGGGAGACCCGCCAGACAACGTTATCGCCGATTCTGAGGTAATCCAGAACCTCGTCCAGTCCGGCCAGACCGGTAGATACCCGGTCTTCGGACTGGCGAGGTTCTTCGCCGTTCATGGCAGGATCAGATAACGCCCATGGCGTTCATGGCCTTGGCAACCCGCAGGAAGCCATTGATGTTGGCACCCAGTACGTAGTTGCCTTCGGCGCCGAACTCGGCCGCGGTCTCGTAGCAGTTCTTGTGGATATCAATCATGATTTCCTCAAGGCGCTTCTGGGTGTAATCGAAGGTCCAGGAGTCACGGCTGGCGTTCTGCTGCATTTCCAGCGCAGAGGTGGCAACACCACCGGCGTTGGCTGCCTTGCCCGGGCCGTAGGCGATCTTGGCGTCCTGGAAGATGATGATGCCTTCCGGGGTGGTCGGCATGTTGGCGCCTTCAGCAACGGCGATACAGCCGTTTTCGACCAGGGTCTTGGCATCGCTGCCGTTGAGCTCGTTCTGGGTGGCGCAAGGCAGGGCCACGTCACACGGAACGCTCCAGATGTTGCCGTCTTCCACGTACTTGGCGTCTTTGTGGAACTCGGTGTAGGCACTGATGCGACGACGCTCAACTTCCTTGATACGCTTGAGGGTCTGCAGGTTGATGCCGTTCTCGTCCACGATCATGCCCTGGGAGTCGGAGCAGGCAATGACCTTGGCGCCCAGCTCGTGGCACTTGTCGATGGCGTAGATGGCCACGTTACCGGAGCCGGAAACCACGACAGTCTTGCCTTCCAGGGAGTCACCACGGGCTTTCAGCATTTCGTGGGTGAAGAATACAGTGCCGTAGCCGGTAGCTTCGGTTCGGGCACGGCTGCCGCCCCAGTCCAGGCCCTTGCCGGTGAACACGCCGGACTCGTAACGGTTGGTGATGCGCTTGTACTGGCCGAACAGGTAGCCAATCTCGCGGCCGCCCACGCCGATGTCACCGGCAGGAACGTCGGTGTACTCGCCCAGGTGACGGTACAGCTCGGTCATCAGGCTCTGGCAGAAACGCATGATTTCGTCGTCGGACTTGCCCTTCGGATCGAAGTCGCTGCCACCTTTACCGCCGCCAATGGGCAGGCCGGTCAGGGCGTTCTTGAAGATCTGCTCGAAGCCCAGGAACTTGATGATGCCCAGGTAAACGGAAGGGTGGAAACGCATGCCGCCTTTATAGGGCCCCAGGGCGCTGTTGAATTCAACACGGAAGGCGCGGTTGATGTGGATCTCGCCGCTGTCGTCCTGCCAGGGTACACGGAAGATGATCTGGCGCTCTGGTTCGCAGATGCGCTGGATGATCTTCTTGTCGGCGAACTCGGGGTACTTCACCAACACAGGCCCCAGAGTTTCCAGCACTTCATGAACCGCCTGGTGGAACTCTTTCTCACCGGGGTTGCGGTGCAGAACGTCCTGGTAAATCGGTTCCAGCTTTTCGTCGAGTTTTGCTGTCATGGGATAAGCCCTCGGAATTCGCGTATTGAAAGCCGCAAGAATTTGCGACCACCCAAAAAAAGGGACGAGATTTCACCACATCTGACGGTAGTTTTGCAAGTGCAGGGCGAAACAATGTGCTTCAGCACCTATCGGAGATACCCCCAAAGAGGTGCGGCATTGTGTCTCAAGCCAGGCTTAAGGAAGGGTCTTACAATTCCGGATCATTAGTCATGCAACCAACTAAAACGATCCAAGGACTGCCAACCGATGTTGAGACAAACCCGCCTGGCTCGCTGTATCAGCCTTGTGATGGCCGGCTATGCCGTCGCACCCCTTGCCAATGCCCGGTCCGAAGCTGAAAACCCGGTGGTCATCCGGGTAACCGAAGGCCAGTCCGCCGAAGCGGCCAGGCTTTCTGCGGCGGCTATCCAGACCGAGCCGGTACAACGGTTGTCGTCTGATGCGTCTGTGTCGCTGTCCCGTATGGGTGGCCGTGGCCTGGACCCGGTAATCCGTGGCCAGAACGAAGAGCGGGTTGAGGTATTGCTGGACGGCATGCGGGTGGAGGGCGCCTGCCCGAGCCGTATGGATCCGCCCACCAGCCGGTTGAGCACGGCGCTGGCGCCGGTGCTGGAAGTGCGCACCAGCAACCGCACCCTGCGCTGGGGGCCGATTGCCGGCGGCCAGGTGGTGGCCACCACTGCAGCTCCGGAATTTGCGGATGACAACCGCACAACCGGCCACCTGACCCTGGGCGGCGCCGACAATGGCGAAGGCAAACTGGTGAACGGCAGCGTGGCGGCCGGTAGCAAGGATGCCTTCATTCGATTGGCCGGCGGATACGACGAAGCGGACGACTACGAAGACGGCGATGGTAGCGAAGTTCGCAGCTCCTATGAAAACACCGAAGGCCGGGTGGATGGTGCCTGGACAGCTGACAACGGTCTCTACATCAAAGGCATGGTCAGCCGCCAGGAAGAGCGGGATGTCAGCTTCCCGGGCCGGGGTATGGACGCGCCGAAAACCGATACCGACCTGTATCGACTGGAGCTGGGTGCGCCGGTGGCCAATGGCGGCTGGAACCTGATGGCCTGGCAGGCGGACGTTGACCATGTGATGGATAACTTCAGTCTGCGTGAGCAAACGGCTCCCATGAAAATGTTGACCGCCTCGGAGACGAGTACTCAAGGCGTGCGACTGGTGCTGGATCAGACCATCAACTACACCAAAGACATTGCTATCGGTGTCGATGTGGAAAGCAACGACTGGGATGCCGCCCTGAACAACGTGGATAAAGACGTTGTGGCCTCTTACATGTGGCCGGGCGTTGAGAGAGATCGGGTGGGTGTGTTTGTTGAAGCCTTCCACCAGATCCGCATGAACACCCGGTTGGGTGCCGGTATTCGTTACGACCGTGTAGAGATGCAGGCCACCAAGGCTGACCAGACCTACATGCTTAAAAAGCCAGATGGAACCATGGTGTCGATGAGTGCGGCCAAGGCTTACGAGCAGGTATATGGCACCACCAGCACCGATGCCAATGATGACAACGTCAGTGGCTTTGTCAGTGGTGAGTGGCGTTACGCGCCGAACCGTAGCCTGGATGTCGTGGCCAGCCACAGTGTGCGCAGCCCTGGAGTGACCGAACGCTACGTCAACAAAATGTTGGGTTGGGTGGGTAACCCGGGCCTGGATACCGAAAAGCACAACAAGCTGGAAATCAGCCTGTCGGGCCGTGAAGGCAACTGGAACTGGCGTCCGGCGGTCTGGGTAGACCAGGTGGACGACTATGTTCTGCGTTCCCAGGACCGCTACCACAACATTGATGCCCGCTTGCTGGGTGTCGAAGGCCAGCTGGGCTGGAGCAACGGTACCTGGAGCACGAACAGCAAGCTGGCGTCTGTAAGGGGTGAAAACCGGGATGCCGACAAGGCGCTGCCGCGGATTCCGCCGATTCAGTTTATCCAGACCCTTGGCTGGCATCATCAGGGTCACACCCTGGAAGCTGAATGGCAACTGGCGCGCCGGCAGGATCGGGTAGACCTGGAGTCTGGCCTTGATCCCAGCACCTCACCGGGTTACGGCGTCTTCAACCTGTCCGGTACCCATCCGCTTATGGCCAACCTGAGCCTGACCTGGGCGGTCGATAACGTGTTCGACAAGACCTGGGCATCCCACGTGAGCAAAGCGGATGCTCTGGGCGAGGAGTTTTTCAAGGTCAACGAACCGGGCCGTACCGTGCGCGCAGCACTCACGGCCCGGTGGTAAAGACGATTATGGCGGTTACCCGCTTCTCATAGCCGGCGGGTGACATTTATACCCCGGGCAGATGTTGAGTCTGTCCGGGGTTTTTTTGTGCCTTTCTGCAGGGGGGCTAGAATGGGACGCTATCAATTCAGCAAGATCAGGTAAAAGGGTGGTTATGAGTCATCGTCCCGGTTGGGTTTTCTACAGTTCATTTGTTCTGCTGGCGGTCTTTGTGGTGGCCGGCGGGCTGATGCCGGACCAGTTGTCCTTCTATGCCCACAAGGCCCTGGAGTTCACCACCCTGCACTTTGGCTGGCTTTATCTGTTTGCCACCTCGGGTTTCCTGGTGTTCTGCATAGCGATTGCCGGCAGTGACTACGGCCGGATACGCCTGGGGGCCGACGGCGAGGCGCCGGAGTTCTCCTACCTGACCTGGCTGGGCATGATCTTTTCCGCCGGTATGGGGGTGGGGCTGGTGTTCTGGGCGGTGGCCGAGCCCATGAGCCACTTTGTTTCGCCGCCGTTTGGTTCCGCTGAACCGGAAAGCCCGCAGGCGGCCAGTATGGCCATGCGTTATTCGCTGTTTCATTGGGGCTTTCATCAATGGGCCAACTTTGCCCTGGTGGGGCTGGCCATTGCCTATGTGCGTTTCCGGCTGCAGCGCCCCGGCCTGATCAGTGAAGCCTTTCGCTCCACCATGGGCGACCGGGTGGATTCCGGGGCCGGCCATGCCATCAATATCCTGGCGGTGGTCTCCACGGTGTTCGGGGTTGCCACCACACTCGGGCTGGGGGTTATCCAGATTAACAGTGGTCTGGGGGCGGTGGCCGGCACGGCATTCGGGGTCAGCCAGCAGCTGTTCATCCTGGCGGGAGTGGCCGCGGTATTTCTGCTGTGTTCGCTGGCGCCGCTGGAAAGCGGTATCCGATACGTGAGTGATGCCAACATGGTTCTGGCAGCGGGGTTGCTGGTATTCGTGTTTTTCTTCGGGCCCACCGATTTCATTACGGCGGCCATGACCAATGCCATCGGGGATTACTTTTCCAACATGGTGGGCATGAGCCTAGTGATGACACCTTATACCGGCGACGACTGGGTAGAGCGCTGGACCATTTTCTACTGGGCCTGGGGGCTGTCGTGGGCGCCGTTTGTAGGCAGCTTCATTGCCCGTATTTCCCGCGGCCGCACCATCCGAGAGTTCGTGTTCGGGGTGATCGGCATGCCGGTGCTGCTGAGTATTGTCTGGTTCTCCACCTTTGGCGGTTCGGCGCTGTATTTCGAACTGTTCGAGGGCGCGGCGCTGGGCGAGGCGGTGACCACGGAAATGAGTTCGGCCTTGTTTGCCACCCTGGAATACCTGCCGGGTACCGCCATTCTGGGCGGGCTGATGCTGGTGCTGATCGTTTTGTTTGTTATTACTTCCGCTAACTCGGCTACCTTTGTATTGGGGATGTTCACCAGCAAGGGGGTGCTCAACCCGAAACGCTGGTCCCGCTTGACCTGGGGCATAGTGCAGGTGTCTGTGGCCGGTGTACTGTTGCTCAGTGGCGGGCTGGAGGCGTTGCAGACCATCTCCATACTGGCAGCCTTTCCGTTCATGATGCTGATGATCTTCATGGCAACGGCACTGCTGAAATCCCTGCGTAACGAACAGCGCCAGATCGAGCTGCACGAGGCCATGACCCGGGAGCGCCTGCTGCGGTTGCTGGCGGAAAGTGACGACCTGGGTGACAAAGGCTGGAAACCAGCCGAAGAGGGCGGCTCAGAGGCTCCGCCGGAACAGCCGGAAAATAACCCCCGGGCCTGATTTCATCGGGTGAAAAGGGTGCTAGAATTCGGTTATTAGCAAATACCAAAAAGGAATAAGTTAATGGCTAAGCGCGCGTTGATCGGATGGATGCTGGCACCCTGGTTACTCTTTCCCATCGCAGCTCCGGCACAGGATCTCCAGGCCACGCCGGTAACCCGGGCGCCGTTCAATGAAACCGTACACCTTGACGGGCTGATCGAAGCGGTTCAGCAAAGCACGGTGTCGGCCCAGACCAGCGGTACGGTGGTCGAGCTGCCGTTTGATGTGGACGATTCGGTAGCAGCCGGAGACCTCATCGTGCGCCTTGAAGACAGCGAGCAGCAGTCGCGCCTTCGGCAGGCGGAAGCCGGCCTTGGAGAAGCCCGCTCCGGTTTGCAGGATGCCCGGCAGCAGTACACCCGTATCGAAGCCATCCATGAGCGGGGCCTGGTGTCGCGGCAAGAGTTTGACCAGGCCAGGAACAACCTCAGTGCGGCCATGGCCCGGGTGGAGCGGGCGGAAGCCTCTGTGGCAGAAGCGCAGAAACAACTGGACTACACCCGCATTATTGCCCCTTATGGCGGAATCCTGACCGAGCGCCATGTGGAATTGGGGGAGTCGGTGAACCCGGGCCAGCCGCTGCTCAGCGGCCTGTCGCTGGAGCAACTGCGGGTGGTGGTTGACCTGCCCCAGAAGTACGCAGACCTGGCCCGCAGCGAACGCCAGGCCACCGTTACCCTGGCTGATGGCCGGGTCCTGGAAACCGGGGAACTGACGTTCTATCCCTACGCCAATCCGGAAACCCACACCTTTCGCCTGCGGCTGCGCCTGAATGAGCCCAATGGCAGCCTGTTCCCGGGCATGCTGGTGAAGGTCAGTGTGCCGGTAGCCAGCCGGGAGGCCCTGTGGGTACCGGCCAGCGCGCTGATTCAGCGCAGCGAACTGCGGGCCGTGTTTGTGCTGGACAGCCAGGATCAGCCCCGTCTGCGCCAGGTCCGCCTGGGTGTTCGCGAGAACGACCGGCTGGAGGTGCTGGCCGGGCTTTCGGAAGGCGAACGGGTGGTGACCAATCCGGATGAGCTGGTGGGCAGCGAACGCTTGAGCCTGTCTGAAAACGCCCGGGCTGAAGGGGAGTAATGGCCGTGAGTGATAAGCTGCCGCCGGTCGGCCCGTCCGGAGCCATTGCCCGGGTATTCCAGAACAACCACCTGACGCCGCTGCTGGCGATCCTTGCGATTATTCTTGGTGTCCTGTCTGTCGTGGTGACACCCAAGGAAGAAGAACCTCAGATTGATGTCACCATGGCGGACATCATGGTGGCCATGCCCGGTGCCAGCACCCGGGAGGTTGAAAGCGCCATTGCCACACCTGCCGAGCAGGTAATGAGCGAAATCAAGGGCGTGGAGCACGTGTATTCTGTGTCCCGCCAGGGCCAGGCGGTGATCACCGTGCAGTTCGAGGTGGGCATCGCCCGCCAGGATGCCCTGGTTCGGCTGTACAACCAGGTGTATTCGAACCAGGACTGGTTGCCGCAGAATCTCGGCGCCTCCCAGCCGGTCATAAAACCCCGGGGCATTGATGATGTGCCGGTGATGACCTTGACGCTGTATGACCCCACCGGTACCCACAGCGGAGAAGAACTTACCCGCCTGGCGCATATGCTGGAAGTGGCCCTGAAGCGGGTGCCTGGTACCCGGGATATCTACACCGTGGGCGGCGTGCCCGACCGGGTGGATATCGTATTTGATCCGGCGCTGCTGGCCGGTTTCGGCCTGACCACGGCGGATATCGAAAGCGCCCTGCAGTCTGCCAACGCTTCCAGCCAGGAAGCCCGGGTAACCCGGGATAATCTCTCGATACCGGTGCAGGCCGGTACCCTGTTGCAGTCCCTCGAAGACGTAAAGCGCCTGGTGGTGGGGATGCACCAGGGCGCGGCTGTGTGCCTGGATGATGTGGCGGAGGTTCGTCGCGGCAGTACCGTACCCGACCAGAGCGTGCTGGCGGGCTTCGGACCGGCCCATGGGGATGAACGGGCAGGGAAGGCCGGCGATGTCTACCCTGCGGTCACCCTCGCGATTGCCAAGAAACCGGGTGAAAACGCCATCGATATCACTACCGCGATCGAACAGCGCCTGGACCAGCTGCGCAACCGGGCACTGCCGGCCGACGTGGAGGTGCTGGTTACCCGTGACTACGGAGTGACCGCGTCCGACAAGGCGCAGAAGCTGATTTCCGACCTGGTCTCCGCCACCCTGGCGGTGATGCTGCTGGTGCTCGCCTTTATGGGCTGGCGCCAGGCGCTGATCGTCGGTATTTCGGTGCTGATCACCCTGCTGCTGACCCTGGTGTTTTCCTGGGCCTGGGGCTTTACCCTCAACCGTGTCTCGCTGTTCGCGCTGATTTTCTCCATCGGCATCCTGGTGGACGACGGCATTGTCATTACCGAGAACATTAACCGCCGCATCCAGAACAGCCGTCGGGCCATAAAAGACATTATCCCGGTGGCAGTGGATGAAGTGGGTACACCCACTATTATGGCCAGCCTGACTATCATGGCGGCCCTGCTGCCCATGGCGTTTGTCTCCGGGCTGATGGGCCCCTACATGAGCCCGATTCCGATCAACGCATCGGCCGGTATGGTGGTGTCCCAGGTTGTGGCGTTTGTGGTGGCGCCCTGGCTGGCCTTCCGGCTGCTCAAGCACAAGAAAGGCGAGGCCCTGGAAGAGGGTGGCGATTCCGGCAGCTCTGCCGATGGCGTCAGCCCGGTGTCCCTGAAAATTTTCAACACGGTGCTGGGGCCGTTTTTGGGTGAACACGCCTGGCGCCGGCGTTTGCTGGCGCTTGGGGTGGTCCTGCTCACTCTGGGCGCGGCCTCTTTGCCGGTATTCCAGGCGGTGATCCTGAAAATGCTGCCTTTCGACAACAAGTCGGAATTGCAGGTGGTGGTGGATATGCCCGAGCGCACACCCATGGAGCAAACCCAGCGGGTGCTGACCGAAATGGGCCATTACCTGGAAACCGTGGACGAAGTGGATAACTGGCAGGCCTATGCCGGTACCGCTTCACCGATCAATTTCAACGGCCTGGTGCGCCAATATTATCTGCGCAGCGAGCCCTACCAGGGTGATATCCAGGTCAACCTGGCCAGTGCGGAGGCGCGCAGCCGCCCCTCCCATGACATCACCCAGGCCCTTCGTGGCCCGCTTACCGAGATTGCTGACCGGTATGGCGCCAAGGTGAAAATGGTGGAAGTGCCGCCGGGGCCGCCGGTGATGTCGCCGCTGGTAGCGGAAGTCTACGCCGCCGATGGCTTCCGCCGGGCGGAGCTGGCCAACCTGATTGCCGGAGATATGGCAAACATTGAGGGGCTGGTGGATATCGACACCACCCTGGAAGCACCTACCCGCCAATGGGAAGTGGTGGTGGACCGGGCCCGGGCGGCCCGGCTGGGTGTGTCCCAGGCCCAGGTGGTGGCCACCCTGCAGACGACACTGGGCGGCATGAATGTCAGTTACCTGCACGATGAACAGGCCAAGTACCCGGTGCCGATCCGGGTGATTTTGTCTGAGGCCGACAAGGCCCAGCCGTCTGCCCTGTTGTCGATCAAGGTGCGCAGCCGCAGTGGCGAGCTGGTGCCACTGGCCAGTGTGGCCGAGGTGCGGGAAGCGGACTGGATGGGCGCTATCTATCACAAGGACTTGCTGCCGGTGACCTACGTGACGGCGGATATGGCCGGCGAGATTGATTCACCGCTATACGGCATGTTCCGGATGGTCAGTTTGCTGAACGAGCAGGAGCAGGCACCGGAGCAGTTCTTTATCCAGCAACCGCCGCTGCCGGAAAAAGGTACCCTGAAATGGGACGGCGAGTGGCAGATCACCTACGAAACCTTCCGGGATATGGGCGCTGCCTACAGTGTGGGTGTGTTCATGATCTTCGTACTGCTGGTGGCCCAGTTCCGCTCCTACATCCTGCCGCTGGTGATCATGGCGCCGATTCCGCTGACCATGATCGGCATCATGCCCGGCCATGCCCTTCTGGGTAAGGAGTTCACCGCCACCAGTATGATCGGCATGATCGCCCTGGCGGGGATTATCGTACGTAATTCCATCCTGCTGGTGGTGTTTATCAAGCAGCTGCTGGACGAAGGCATGGAGCTGGAGAAGGCGGTGGTGCTGGCCGGTGCCGTGCGGATCAAGCCCATTGCGCTGACGGCGGTGTCTGCCGTAGTAGGAGCTTACTTCATCCTCAGTGACCCGATCTTCAACGGCCTGGCGATTTCGCTGGTGTTCGGGCTGGCCATGTCCACGCTGTTCACGGTGATTGTGGTGCCGCTGCTGTACTACACCCTGGCCCGCTGCAAGTGGGTTTGAAGCCGCTAGCGGGCGGGCCAGTAGCGCTGCATTTCCAGGAACAGGAATGAGGCGCTCCAGGTCAGCAGCAGAAACCCGGTAAGTCCCTCAATGCCTGTCAGGTAGCGCAGCTGGCCGAGGGGCACAATGTCGCCGTAGCCCAGCGTGGTGAAGGTGCTGAAGGAAAAGTAGACGCAATCGAGCAGGCTGCCCGAGAAGTTACCGGTCAGCAGGCCCCAGCCGTCGGCGTGGTGCATGAACCAGAATGTGGTGGCGAACACCCATACCTGCAGTGCGTGGGAAATCAGGCACCCCAATACCGCCACAATCAGGCGGAAATGGTGGCTCTTTCTCATTTTGCCGAGCATGGTGCTCAGGCGCAGCAAGGTTTCGTTATGGATAAACACCACAATGCACACCAGGGCGCAGCTGAGCAGGACAACGTTCAGCAGTGTGTCGTGGGTGCTCGGCATTGAGCGGGCTTCCTGGTCAAGAAGGGGCCTGTGTGAATTTGTCGCAGGGTGCGGTCAATCGGATCCGCCCTGAAAATTGTATAGTAGTTTTAGCGCGTTAACGCGACCCTGCCAACCGGAACAAGAAACCTGGCTATGTTTAAACGTCTGTTACCCCTGATCATCCTGGCTGTCGGTGTACTGGTTTTTATTGCCCTGAAAGCCACCCGTCCCGAACCGGCGGAGGTTACGGCCACGGAACGCAGCTGGCGTGTTGAGGTGCAAGCCATTACACCGGGCAGCCAGGTGCCGGTATTGCCCCTGTATGGCGAGGTACTTGCACCGGACCAGCAAACCATCACTGCCACGCTGGCGGGTCGGGTGGCGGAGCGCCCGGCGTCTGAAGGGCTGAGCGTGAAGCAGGGCGATTTGCTGCTGGCGCTGGACGAAGCGGACATCGGCCCGGCATTGGCCCAGGCCCGGGCCCAGGTGGATGACCTGGATGCCCAGATAAGCTCCGAACAGGTGCGCTACCGCAACGACCAGGAAGCCCTGAAAAGTGAGCAGGCCATTGTTGCCAATGCCCGGCGCCAGTTTGAGCGTATTGAGTCGCTGGTGGGGCGCAACCTGGCCTCCCGGGAAAACCTTGAGGGAGCAACCGATGCCCTGGCCCGTGCCGAACTGACGGTCAGCACCCGGCAGCGGGCTATCCAGGAGCATCCCGCCCGCCTGCAAAGCCTCGAGGCCAAACTGGCCCAGGCCCGGGCTAATCTTTCCGCGACGGAACGGGATGTCGACCGGGCCAGGGTGGTGGCACCGTTTGACGGTGTGGTGACCGGTATTGAGGTGGCCGTAGGCGATCAGGTATCCCGCAACGAGCCTCTTCTGACGGTGTATCCCACCCGGGGCCTGGAAGTGCGGGCCCGGGTGCCCCAGGTATTCCAGAACGAACTGATCACCGCGCTCGGGCAGGGGCAAACCCTGACCGCGATTTCAGATAATGGCCATGAATTCGTCCTGGCCCGCTTTGCCGGCCTGTCAGCCCCGGCCGGTACCGAAGCCGTGCTGGAACTGCAGGGCGAACCCGGTGGCCTGCGGCCCGGGGCGTTGCTGCCCCTGACCCTTGAACGACCCGCCCGGCAACAGGCGGTGGACGTGCCGTTCAGCGCCCTGTATGGCGCAGACAGTGTTTACCTGATGACCGATGATGGCCGAATGCAGCGGGTTGAAGTAGAACGCATCGGCGAGGCCCGCAGTGAAAACGGCGAACGCCGGTTGCTGATTGCCGGAGAGCAGCTCACCCCCGGTGCCCGCCTGATCACCACCCACCTGCCCAATGCTGTGACCGGCCTGAAAGTCGAACTGGCAGATGCTGACGGGGAGCCTGCCCAGTGAAGCGAAAGCAGGGCGTAATCGGTTTCTTTGTTCATCACCGGGTTGCCGGCAACCTGGTGATGCTGGTGATGTTGCTGGGTGGCGCACTGGCGCTGACCCGGATGAATATCCAGTTTTTCCCCACCTTTGCCCTGGATGTGGTCAGCGTGCGGGTGGTCTGGAGCGGTGCCTCTGCAGAAGACGTGGAGCGCGGTATTACCGACCCGCTGGAGCAGCGCCTGCGCAGTGTCGATGGCCTGAAAAAGATGACGTCCACCTCCGCCCAGGGGGTGTCCTCCATCAGCCTGGAATTCCATGAAGGCACCGACCCGATCCAGGCGGTGGACGATGTACGCCAGCAGGTGGATGAATTCAACAACCTGCCCGGCGACGCCGAGGAACCTCAGGTAGCCCGGGTGGAGCGGTATGAACCGGTGGCCCGGCTACTGGTATACGGCGAGGTGGACCGCAGCGAGCTGCGCCAGCTGGTGTACCGGTTTGAAGACGAGCTGCTGGAGCGGGGTATTGACCGCATCAATATCCGTGGTCTGCCAGAACAGCAGGTCAGCGTGGATGTGTCGGTAGAACGGCTGGAAACCCTGGGGCTGTCGCTGGAGCAGATTGCTGACCGCGTTGCTTCCCTGTCCCGGGATTTGCCCGCCGGCATGATGGCCCAGCAGGACGCCACCCGGGAATTACGTTCGGTAGAGCAGCGTCGCAGCCCCCAGGCTTTTGAAACGATTCCGGTACTCAGCGGAGACCGCATTCGCTTGCAGCTGGGTGATATCGCCATCATTCGCCAGGAAGCCCGGGACAACCAGACGGTGATGGAAAACGAAGGCCTGCCGGCGGTGGAGCTGCAATTGCAGCGGGCGGAGAACGGCAATTCGCTGGCGGCGGCCCGGGTGCTGGAAAGCTGGCTGGAAGACACCCGCCCGGTATTACCACCCACCATCAAAATGCAGGTGTATGACGAAACCTGGCAGCTGCTGGAAGACCGGATTTCCCTGCTGGTGAACAATGGCCTAAGCGGCCTGGTGTTGGTGATCGCCCTGCTGTACCTGTTTCTGCCCGGGCGGGTGGCGGCCTGGGTGGCCATCGGCATTCCCACCGCCTTTATGGCCGCGCTGGCGGTGCTGTGGCTGTTGGGTGGCTCTATCAACATGATGTCGCTGTTTGCCCTGATCATGGCTCTGGGGGTGATTGTGGATGACGCCATCGTGGTGGGCGAGGATGCCGACGCCCATGCCCGCATGGGAGAGCAATCCATCTACGCCGCCGAAGGCGCCGCCAAGCGCATGGTGTGGCCGGTGCTGGCCTCGTCCCTGACCACGGTGGCTGCGTTTATGCCGCTGCTGGTGGTGGGCGGTATTATCGGCAACATTCTGGGCGATATTCCGCTGGTGATGATCTGTGTTCTGGTGGCGTCGCTGCTGGAATGCTTTGTGGTACTGCCGGCTCACCTGCGCCATGCCTTTGTGGTCAAGGACAAGGGCGACAAGCTACCGGAGCAGGGCGCTCGCCCACGCGGCAACCCGGTAAGCCGGTTCCGGGATCGTTTTGAGCAGAGCTTTGATCGTTTCCGGGAAGGCCCGTTCCGCCGGTTTTCCCGGTACAGCCTGAAACACCGCGGCGCTACCGTGGCCAGCGCCCTGGCCCTGGCGATTGTGACGGTGGGCCTGTTGGCCGGCGGCCGCCTGGGCTTTAACTTCTTCCCCACACCGGAGCCTTCCGTGTTCTATGCCAATGCCAGCTTTGTGGCCGGCACGGACAAAGGCACCGTGGAAGATTTCATGCGCCAGATGCAGCAGACCCTGAACGAAACCGAACAGGCCCTGGGCGGTAACCTGATCCGCCATGCGGTAACCACCTTCGGGGCCACCCAGGGTGCTGAAGGCAGCTCCCGTAACGATGACGAACTGGGCTCCATGCTGGTGGAGCTGGTGCCGTCGGACCGGCGGGATGTTCGTAACCCGGAGTTTATGCGGGAATGGCGCAGCCGCATGGCGCTGCCCGCCGGGCTGGATGCCCTGAACATCAATGAACGCCAGGCCGGGCCTCCGGGGCGGGATGTGAACGTACGCCTGAGCGGCGATAACGCAGAAAACCTGAAACGGGCCGCTGACGAAGTGGCTCAGGCCCTGAGCACCCTGCCCGGGGTGCTGGATGTGGAAGACGACATGCCCTGGGGCCGGGAACAACTGATCTACCAGGTGAGCCCGTTTGGTGAGGCCCTGGGCCTGACCACGGTGGACCTTGGCCGGCAGTTGCGGGCGGCCTTTGACGGCCGGATCGCCCAGATCTACCAGGATGGCCGGGACGAAGTGGAAGTGCGGGTGCAGCTGCCCCGGGATCAGCGGGAACAGTATTCCACCCTCGAGCGCATGACCGTGCGCCTGCCCGACGGCCGGTTTGTGCCTCTGGCCCAGGTGATGAACCTGGATCACCGTCAGGGCTTCCAGGCTCTGCGCCACGCCGATGGCAAGCTGGCGGTGGAAGTGACGTCGGCACTCAATACCCGGGTGGCCACGACCGACCAGGTTATCGAGAGCCTGCAGGCCGGCGCGCTGCCGGATATTGCCAGCCGTTATGGTGTGCGTTACAGCTTCGAAGGCCGTTCCGCTGACCAGCGCGAAACCATGGACGACATGAAAACCGGCCTGGTGATCGGTGTTGCGCTGATGTACGTGGTGCTGGCCTGGGTGTTTGCGTCCTGGAGTCTGCCGCTGATTGTGATGGCCATCATCCCGTTCGCCCTGGTGGGTGCCCTGTTGGGGCACTGGATCATGGGGCTTCAGCTGACGATTCTGTCGTTGTTTGGCCTGTTCGGCCTGTCCGGTATCGTGGTCAACAACGCGATTATCCTGGTGGCTTTCTACAACCAGCAGCGACAGAAGGGCCTGGGCATTACCGATGCCCTGAACGAAGCGGCGGTGCAGCGGGTGCGGGCAGTGTTGCTGACTTCCCTGACCACCATCGGCGGCCTGTTGCCCTTGCTGTTTGAAACCTCCCTGCAGGCCCAGTTCCTGATTCCGATGGCGACATCCATCGCCTTTGGCCTGGGGTTGGCGACCTTCCTGGTGTTGCTGGTGATTCCGGCACTGTTGTCCTGGGTGGAGCAGTTCCGGGAATGGCGGGCCAGCCGTCGGGGCCCGCAGCCGGAGGTGTCGGAAGCCTGAGTGCCGTTACTCAGGTTTCCTTGAGGTCTTTCCAGGCCGCGTACTTGTGCAGGTCGGATTCCACCAGTTTCAGGCACAGGGCAACCACGCCGGCATCATCCAGCAGGCCAAAGCCGAAAATGAGGTCCGGAATCAGGTCCAGCGGGTTCATCACGTACAGCAGGGCGCCTGCGATGGCGGCAATGGATTTCCAGGGAATGGCCCGGTAGTCGCCGCGCCAGTAGTCCCGGATCAGCGAGAACATCAGGTGGATGTCGGTGCCAAAGCGCTTGAGCTTGCCGCTGTTTTTCACTTTGTCTTGGATGGCTTTCTGTCGCTCCAGCAGGGATTGCAGGTCCTCTTTCTGAACCTGGCTGGCTTCCTTGTCCAGCTGATGCTTAGCCGTTTTATCTGTAATCCACGCCATACACTCTTACCTTACTAAACGTTGGTGCGCCTAAGATAACCCGTCAGCCGACAAAAATCCGCTTCGCCAGGCTGGCTCCCTTGAGGCCCTGGGTGGCAGGGTTGTTACCAGCCCTGCATGTTATTCAGGCTTCGCCTTGCCAGCGTGCCACGAAATGCCCTTCAGGATCGTACTGGCTGGCTTGCTTGTCCAGATTAAACTGGCGCAATCCACGGGGGTCTGCGCCCACGCCGGCGAGGTACTGCCAGTTGCCGTAGTTACTGGCGACATCGTAGTCCACCAATTGCTGCTCAAACCAGGTGGCGCCGTAACGCCAGTCCTGGGCCAGTTCATTGACCAGGCAACTGGCCACCAGTTGCCGAGCCCGGTTACTGATATAACCTGTGAGCCGGAGCTGGTTCATGGCGGCGTTGACCAGCGGGTAGGGTGTGGTGCCCCGGCACCAGCTCTCGAAATCTGGCCGATTGAAGGCGTTGTCGCGGCTTTGCTGTTGTACGCCATCTCGCAGGAACAGCCACCGGCCGTGCTTCATGGCGTACCAGTAGAAGTATTCCCGCCACAGAAGCTCGAACCACAGCCAGTAGGTGGAGTCGTTGCTGGTTTCGGACTGCTCGTATTCGTCAATCATGCCGGTCACCTCGCGCACCGACAGGCAGCCGTTGGCCAGCCAGGGTGACAGGCGGGATGACGCCAGCGGATCATCCAGTGCGTTGCGGGTTTCCTTGTAGCGGGCTATGCCATGGCTGACAAACAGGTATTCCCGCAATTGCCGCAGCCCGGCTTCTTCACCACCCCGGAAGCCGGCATCGTGTTCCGGTTCGGTAATCGGTGGGCAATCGCCCCGGTTGTCCTTCGCAAATCCCGGAGGCGGCGGCAGGGCCGTCATGGTGCGGATACGTAGCCGGTCGGTGCAGCGGTCACCCTGTTTCTCCACCAGCTTGCGGAACTGGGAGAAGGTGTGGGGTAAGTCGGCCAGGTCCATGGGCAGGGATTTTTCAGTGAACAGGCTCAGGGTTTCAAATTGCTGGAAGTGCACATCCGGCAGCTTCTCCTGAAGGCCCTGCCATTGACTAGCTTCTTCTGTGCCTGGCTGCCGGGTGCGGATTACCTGGTTGACCTGGTGTTGTTGTACCAGTTCGGGAAGCACGTTTTCCGGCTCCCCAAACGCGATGTGGAGGCGCTGGCCAAGGGGCCGGAGATTGCGTTCCAGGGTCATCAGGCTTTGCCACAGGAAACGCCAGCGGTGTTCGCCCATGGCGCTGAGCCCGAGCGGCCCGGGTTGGAACCAGCGGGGCTCTACCACGTACACGCACAGCAGCATGTCTGAGCGGCCGGCGGCCAGCAGGGCAGCGTTGTCGTGCATGCGAAGATCGCGGGTAAACCAGTAGAGTGTGCGCACCTGAAGGGCCCTTTCTGACAGTTCGGGAATCTATACGCCCGCGCCTGCGTATGAGATTGCAGCGCGGGAAAGCCTGCAGCCGGCAGGCGTGTTAAAGTTAAGAGTGTATCCCGCAAGCCTGACCCGACCAAACGGAAACGAGGAGACTGAACGTGATCAAATCCCGCGCAGCTGTGGCATTTGAAGCCAATAAACCGCTGGAAATTGTTGAAGTGGATGTGGCACCACCCAAGGAAGGCGAAGTGCTGGTGAAGATCGTGGCAACCGGTGTGTGCCATACCGATGCCTACACCCTGTCCGGCGCTGACCCCGAGGGCCTGTTTCCGACCATTCTGGGCCACGAGGGTGGCGGCATTGTCGAAGCCGTGGGCCCGGGTGTAACCGGCCTGGAAGTGGGCGACCACGTGATTCCGCTGTACACCGCCGAGTGCGGCAAGTGTAAATTCTGCACCTCCGGCAAGACCAACCTGTGTGGCGCTGTGCGTGAAACCCAGGGCAAGGGTGTGATGCCGGACGGCACCTCCCGCTTCTCCTACAAGGGCCAGCCGCTGTACCACTACATGGGCTGCTCCACCTTCTCTGAATACACCGTGCTGCCGGAAATCTCCCTGGCCAAGATCCCCAAGGAAGCGCCCCTGGACAAGGTGTGCCTGCTGGGTTGTGGCGTAACCACCGGCATCGGTGCGGTACTGAACACCGCCAAGGTTGAGGAAGGTGCGACTGTGGCTATCTTTGGTCTGGGTGGCATCGGCCTGGCAGCCATCATCGGTGCGACCATGGCCAAGGCTGGTCGCATCATTGCCGTCGACATCAACCCGGGCAAGTTCGACATCGCCAAACAGCTGGGTGCTACCGATGTGGTTAACCCGAACGATTACGACAAGCCGATCCAGGAAGTCATCATCGAGATGACCGATGGCGGTGCCGACTACACCTTTGAGTGTGTGGGCAATGTGAAGCTGATGCGTGCGGCGCTGGAAGCCTGCCATAAGGGCTGGGGTGAAAGCACCATCATCGGCGTGGCCGGTGCCGGTGAAGAGATCAGTACCCGCCCGTTCCAGCTGGTAACCGGCCGGGTATGGCGCGGTTCCGCCTTCGGTGGCGTGAAAGGCCGCACCGAGCTGCCGTCTTACGTGGAAAAAGCCGAAAAAGGTGAAATCCCGCTGGATGTGTTCATCACCCACGAGATGAAACTGGAAGACATCAACAAGGCGTTTGACCTGATGCACGAGGGTAAGAGCATCCGGTCGGTGATTCACTTCTGATCATTGCTGGCCAGAAGTGAATCAACGAGTTGCCGGGGCGCGGGTGTTTGCCCGCTCCCGGTTAACTCAGGCTTTGCAGGAGTTGCGAGGCCAGGGTCTGAGGGCATTCAACGGAAGGTACGTGCCCGATCCCATCCAGAATAACCGGGTCCGAAGCGCCACTGAACTGTGCCAGTGCTTTCAGGGACTCTGGTGGTGTTGCCAGGTCTTCGGAGCCACCGATCAGCAGTAACGGTACCTTGTGTCCGTGCAGCTTTTCCCGGAAGTCCGCTTTGCCCAGCATTTCGCACAGCAGTGCATAGCTGTTGGCGTCGCCCCGTCCCATGATCACTTTCCAGCCGTCCAGAAGCGCAGGCTGTTCCTGACAGGCATTTGGGCCGAACCAGCGGGGTACGATTTCGCCGGCCATCGCCACCAGGCCTTTCTCTCGAACGTTGGCCGCACGCAGGCTCCAGGCCTCCTCGGTGCCAATGATGGCGCCGGTGTTGGTCAGTGTGGCAGTTTCAAGCTGCTCGCTATGGGCGGCAATCAGCTGCTGACCGATTACCCCGCCGATAGAGGTGCCGGCAAAATGAAAGCTGGATACCCCGGCTTCTTTCGCCAGTGCCAGGGCTTCCTGTGCCAGATCTTCCGGGGTGATCTCTCCGGCCGTTTCGGGCCAGGCGCCACTTGCACCGTGCCCGGGCAGGTCCCAGGTCAGAACCCGGAACTTTGGTAACAGCGTGGGCAGCATGTCGTCCCAAACCCCCTGGGTCATGCCCAGAGGGTGTGCCAGCATCAATAACGGCTTTTGGCTGTCGCCCAGCAGGCGATAGCAGATGGTGCGGCCGTTGTGATTCAGAAAAGCCATGTTGTCTCCTCAGAATGGGTCCGATCAGACCCGTTCAATCAGTGTAGCAATACCCTGACCCACGCCCACACACATGGTGCACAGGGCGTAGCGGCCGCCAGTGCGCTGCAGTTGGTGTGCCGCAGTCTGCAGCAGGCGCGCGCCGGACATGCCCAGTGGGTGGCCTAGGGCAATGGCACCACCGTTCGGGTTCACCCGGGGGTCGTCATCGGCAACGCCCAGCTCCCGCAGCACAGCCAGGCCCTGGGCGGCGAAGGCTTCGTTGAGCTCAATCACGTCGATATCATCGATGCTGATGCCCTGTTTTTTCAGCAGCTTCTGGACAGCCGGGACAGGGCCAATACCCATGATCCTCGGTTCTACGCCAGCGGTCGCCATGCCCAGAATTTTCGCCATAGGCTTCAGCCCGTGCTGTTTGACTGCTGCTTCGCTGGCCACCAGCATCGCGGCGGCGCCGTCGTTGACGCCCGAAGCGTTGCCGGCGGTCACACTGCCGTTTTCACGGAATGGAGCTGGCAGGGCCGCGAGTTTCTCCAGGGTACTGGCGCGGGGATGTTCGTCGGTGTCGAACACCAGCGGGTCTTGTTTGCGGCGCGGAATGGACACCGGCACGATCTCTTCGGCAAATACACCTTCCTGCTGTGCCCGAGCGGTTTTCTGCTGGGAGCGGAAGGCGAACAGGTCCTGATCTTCCCGCGACACCTTGTACTGCTCGGCCACGTTCTCCGCCGTTTCCGGCATTGAATCGACGCCGTACTGCTTTTTCATCAGCGGATTCACAAAGCGCCAGCCGATGGTGGTGTCTTCGACCTTCTGGCCGCGGGAGAACGCGGAGTCAGCCTTGCCCATCACGTAGGGCGCGCGGGACATGGATTCCACGCCGCCGGCCAGTACCAGGTCCATTTCACCGGCGCGGATGGCGCGGAAGGCAGTGCCCACGGCGTCCATGCCGGATCCGCACAGCCGGTTGAGGGTGGTGCCGGGCACGGAAGTGGGCAAGCCCGCCAGCAGCGCAGACATACGCGCTACGTTGCGGTTGTCTTCACCGGCCTGGTTGGCGCTGCCCATCATTACTTCGTCGATGGCGGCCGGGTCCAGTTCCGCCGCCTGCTCCAGCACGGCCTTGAAAATATGGGCGGCAAGGTCGTCCGGGCGCACACTGGCCAGGGTGCCGCCGAAACGGCCGATGGCGGAGCGGCGGGGATGGCAAATGAATACGTCAGTCATGGTGGACCTCACTGTTGGCCGGAATGATGGGCATTGGTGCGGGTTTTCAGGTCCCGCAGCACTTTGAGTTCCTCGGCGGTCGGCGCCGGGGTGGTTTCCAGCTGCTCGGCGAAGCGGATGTCCCAGCCGGTCGCCTCGATCACGTCTTCCCGGGTCACGTTCGGGTGCAGGGAGGTGACCACGAGCTCCTTAGTCTCCGGATCCGGCTTGAGGATGCACAGGTCGGTAATGACCACCGTGGGGCCACGGCCAATGTTCGGTACGTTGTCCCGGGCCTTGCCGTCACGGCCGAAGCCGACGGTGGTCACGAAGTCCACATCCTTCACGAAGGTGCGCCTGGAGTGCTTCACGGTAATGAACACTTCCTTCGCGTTGGTGGCAATTTCCGGGGCGCCGCCACCGCCGGGCAGGCGAACTTTCGGCTCGCGGTAATCGCCGATCAGGGTGGTGTTCAGGTTGGCGTAACGGTCGATCTGGGCGGTGCCCAGGAAGCCAACGCTGATGTGGCCGCCCTGCAGCCAGTAGCGGAACATCTCAGGCACGGAAACCGTGGTCAAGGCCGATTCGCACAGCTCGCCGTCGCCGATGGACAGTGGCAGCACGTCCGGCTTGGTTTGCAGGGTGCCGGATTCGTAGATCAGGGTGACATCCGGAGCGTGGGTCAGGCGAGCCAGGTTGGCGGCCTCACTGGGCAGGCCGATACCCACGAAGCAAGTCATGTCGTTGGTCAGCGCACGGGCAGCGGTAACGCTCATCATTTCTGAAGATGTGAATTCAAGGCTCATCACGCGGCTCCTTTCTCGAATACGTTTTCTTGCAGCCAGGTCTGGAAGGTCTCGCGGTCGCGGGCAATGCCGTCCCAGTCCTTATAGAAGGCGTTGTCACGGTCGTAGTAGCCCAGTGCGTACGAGGGCTTGGCGCCTTTCGGGGCTTCGGCAATTGCAGTGATCGCCCAGGACGGCAGCACGCAGGCATTAACCGATGCGCCCAGGTCATCCACGATTTCCTCGACGGTGACAATGCTGCGCTTGGCGGCCAGTACCACTTCTTTCTGGATACCGACGATGCCTTCAATCAGCACATTGCCCTTGCGGTCGGCCCGCTGGGCATGGATTACCGCCACGTCCGGGCGAATCGACGGCACGGCCGCCAGGCGCTCACCGGTGAACGGGCATTCGATGAACTTGATCTGGTCATTTACTTTCGGCAGATCGCTGCCTACATATCCGCGCAGAACTGCCAGCGGCAGGCCGGCCGCACCAGCTTCATAGGCGTTGGCCATGGCCGCGTGGCTGTGTTCGAGAATCTCCAGCTGGTTCGGCCAGCCCTTTTCAACAGCATCCCGCAGGCGGTGCAGGGAGCCCACACCCGGGTTGCCGCCCCAGGAGAAGATCAGTTTTTTGGCACAGCCGGCACCGATCATCTGGTCATACACCAGGTCCGGGGTCATGCGGATCAGGGTCAGATCCCGCTTTTCCTGACGGATGATTTCATGGCCCGCAGCAAACGGGATCAGGTGGGTGAAGCCTTCCATCGCCACGGTATCACCGCTGTTGATGTACTTGCTCACCGCTTCCTTGAGGGGAAGAAACTCGGCCATCGCAATGCCTCCTGTGTCACTTTTGTGATGAGTTCGCTGTACGAACATAAGTTTAATATGCGAACATGATGGCGCGATTGGTTTTGGGTCGTCAAGTACAAATTTTGTTCACAAGGCAAAATGTACAGTTGTTCGTTGTGCGAACACGCTGTGGGCGTGCGAAACTAAGGCCAGTAACGGTACTTAAGGAGTCAGAATGGACGAGCAGATTCTCAAGCCCGGTGATCGGGATTACGTGGGAGCGTTGGCTTCGGGGCTGGAGGTGTTGCAGGCTTTTGACGGGGAGCATCCAAGAATGACCCTGAGCGAAGTGGCGGCGCGTACCGATATGGACCGGGCCAAGGCCCGTCGCTTCCTGCTGACACTGCATGCATTGGGCTTTGTGAAGCGAGCCGGCCGACAGTTTGAGCTGACCCCGCGGGTGCTTCAGCTGGGTTATGTCTACCAGGCGTCGAACCAGTACCGGGCTGTTATTCAGCAGTACCTTGAAGACGTCACAGCTGAACTCGGGGAGTCGTCTTCGCTGGCCGTGCTGGACGGTGATGACGTGGTTTACGTGGTGCGCTCTGCAGCCCGCCACCGGTTGATGGCCATTACCCTGTCTGTAGGCACGCGCTTGCCTGCGGCCTATACCTCGATGGGGCGGGTGCTGTTGGCTCAGTTGCCGGATAATGAATTGAAGGCGTATCTCGACAGGGTCAGGCTCGAGCCATTTACCGAGTTTTCCATTACCGACAAACAGGCGCTTCGGAACGAAATAGATAAGGTTCGCGAGCAGGGCTATGCAATGGTTGACCAGGAGCTGGATCAGGGATTGCGCTCGGTTGCAGTGCCAGCATTCGCTGGCAGTGGCGAGTTGCTGGGTGCCCTGAACATCAGTACCAACGCAGCACGGGTGGATATGGATACCCTGATGAACGCCTACCTGCCACGCCTTCAGGATGTTGCGGAGAAGATTCGCCAGGCCGCCCGTTAGCACTCACGGATAACGACCGGTCAGCCGGTTCTCCACCAGCTCTGCCAGAATGGTATTGGTCAGGCGCATCACCGCATTTGGGTTCTCGCCCCTGCGGCGGGAGGCAATAACAGGGGTGGTGATGTTGTCATCCTCCAGTGGCATATAGTCGACCCCTTCACGGTGCAGCCGGCGAACCTGCTCCGGTACCAGGGTAAAGCCCATGTCGGACGCCACCAGCGACAATGCGGTCTGCACATCGTTCACCTGCTGGATTACGTGGACTTTCAAGCCCCGACGGTGAAAAAGGCCCTGGGTAATATCGGAGAAGTTGGGCCCGGCGCCGGCTGGAAAGGTAACCATGGGCACCTCCGAGAGCTCTTTCATAGAAGGTGGATGCCGGGTGAGCGGATGGTTAGCAGGGACGGCAGCAACCATTGGCTCGTCAAACAGAAGTTCCTGATCTACGTCCGGATCCTGAATGTGGAGCCGGCCAAAGCCGATATCGATCTTGCCAGCTTTCAGGGCTTCCACCTGCTCCCGGGTTTTCAGCTCATGCAGCACAATTTCCAGGTTTTTGTTCTGGCGCAGTCGGCGCACCATCAGTGGCAGCTGGCCGTAAAACACTGAAGGCACGAAGCCGATCGAGAACAGGGTTTTCCGATGCTGGGCAATCCGGCGGGTGTCGTCTACGGTGGCATTTACTTTGTCCAGTACCTGCTTGGCCTGCTCCAGAAAGTACTCCCCCCCAGTGGTCAGTTCCAGGCCTCGTGGTTTACGAATGAACAATTCTACGCCCACTTCCTCCTCCAGCTGTTTGATGGCCCGGGTCAGGGGCGGCTGGGCGATAAACAGTTTTTCGGCAGCGCGGGTCAAGTTGCCGGCCTCGGCCACCGCGACGAAGTACCGCAAGTGTCTCAGCTCCATCCATACCTCCAGGGTATCGGTTATTACTTAATCAATATTGGTTCACGTTAGTGAAACTTCGTACTGTTCGAATCACAGGATTTTTACCTTGCGATTCGGAGCAGCCATGTCAGCCACCATTCAGTCCATCGAAGCGATCCTGGTCGAGATCCCGACCATTCGCCCGCACAAGCTATCTATGACAACCATGGGGGTTCAGACCATGGTGATTGTGCGTGTGAAGGATTCTGATGGCCTGGAAGGCCTCGGCGAGGCAACCACTATCGGTGGCCTGGCCTACGGCCCGGAAAGCCCCGAAAGCGTGAAGCTTACCATTGATACCTATTTTAAACCGCAACTGATTCATCAGCCAGCCAGCAACATCAATACCCTGAGGGTAATGTTAGACCGCTCCACTCGTGGCAACAACCTCGCCAAGTCCGCTATCGAGACCGCGCTGCTGGACCTTCAGGGCAAGCGTCTGAACCTTCCGGTATCCGACCTGCTCGGCGGTGCCTTGCACCAGCATATTCCGGTGCTGTGGACCCTTGCCAGTGGCGATACCGACAAAGATATCGAGGAAGCTCTGGGCCTGATCGAAACCCGTCGTCACTGCGACTTCAAACTCAAGATTGGTTCCCGCCCGGTAATGGATGACGTTCGCCATGTGGCGGCCATCAAACAAGCCGTGGGTGACAGTGCGAGCGTTCGTGTGGATGTGAACCAGGCCTGGGATGAAGCGACCGCAGCAAAAGGCATGGCCGAGTTGCAGGCTGCCGGTATTGACCTGGTGGAACAGCCCACCCCGATGAAGGATCACGCCGCACTGGTGCGTCTATCCGAAAAATTCCATCTGCCCATTCTGGCCGACGAGGCCGTGGCCGATGCCAAGGATATGTACAGCCTGGCGGCCGCCGGCTTCTCAGGTGCCGTGGCCATGAAAATCGCCAAGGCGGGTGGTCCGGTAAAGGCTCTGCAGCAGGCTGCGGTGGCTCAGGCAGCGGGTATTGGCCTTTATGGTGGCACTCTGCTTGAAGGCACCATCGGCACTGTCGCTTCCCTGCATGCCTGGTCGACCCTGGAAACACTGCATTGGGGTAGCGAGATGTTCGGCCCCCTTCTGATGAAAGACGACATTGTAGTCACGCCACTGAATTTCCAGAACAACGGTGTCGACTTGCCTCAGGGCCCAGGCCTGGGTGTGGAAATTGATGAAGACAAGCTGGCCCGGTATCGCCGTAAAGCCTGATACGCCAAAGATTCAGTAAACGGAGGAAAGCACATGCTGTTCAAAGTCGAAATGAAGGTAAATATCCCCCACGACATGCCCGCTGAAGTAGCTGCAGACATCAAGTCCAGGGAGAAAGCCTACGCCCAGGACCTGCAAGAACAAGGCAAGTGGCGTCACCTGTGGCGGGTAGCTGGCAGCTACGCCAACGTCAGCATTTTTGACGTAGCAGATAACGCCGAGCTGCAAGACCTGATCAGCAACCTGCCGTTGTTCCCTTATATGGACATCACTGTCGCACCCTTGTGCCGGCACCCGTCTTCGATCCATGAGGATGACCGTTAATCACACACCTTGTTGCCAACTGATGAACTGATACGAGCAACAAAAATAACAGTAACCGAGGAGAACAATCATGACCGTCAAGACCATGCAAACTGCGGAAGTGAAGAACCTGCTGGAGAAAGTGGCCGGCTTCAACCAGGAAGGTGGAAACGAGCGCGTAAAGAAAATTGTTCATCGCCTGATGCACGATATTTTCCAGCTCGTTGAAGACTTTGATGTGACAGCGGAAGAGTTCTGGCAGGCCGTTTACTACGTTGGCGACCTGGGCAAGAACGGCGAAGCCGCACTGCTGGCGCCTGGCCTGGGAATGGACAAGTACCTGGACATCCGGATGGATGCCGAGGACGAGCAAGCCGGCCTGGCTGGTGGTACGCCGCGCACCATTGAAGGCCCGCTGTATGTAGCCGGTGCCCCTATGAGCGAAGGCTTTGCCCGCATGGACGATGGTTCTGACGAAACCGCCGAGACCATGATCCTGACCGGTCAGGTGACGGACGAGAACGGTCAGCCGGTTGCTAACGCCGTGGTTGATGTTTGGCACGCCAACACCATGGGCAACTACTCTTACTTTGACCAGTCCCAGAGCGACTACAACCTGCGTCGCCGCATCAAGACTGATGAAAACGGTCGCTATACTGCCCAGTCGATCATTCCGGCGGGTTATGGTTGCCCGCCCGAGGGTTCTACCCAGGCGCTGCTGAACTTGCTGGGTCGTCACGGTAACCGTCCGGCGCATATCCACTTCTTTGTCTCCAAACCCGGTTACAAGCACCTGACTACCCAGATCAACCTGGCCGGTGATGAGTACACCTACGATGACTTTGCATTCGCCACCCGTGAAGAGCTGGTGGTTGAAGCCAATCGCATTGAGGATCCTGCCAAGGCTGAGCAATTCGGTTTGAACAAGCCGTTCACCGAAGTGGGATTCAACATCCAGCTGGTCGCTACCGACAAACCTGAGCTGCAAAGTCGCCACGAGCGCAAGCGCGCCCTGGAAGGCGAAGCGGCCTGATTTCAACCCTTTAATCCCGACGTTCTTGTGATCCGACCGGCCTGTCCATTCAGGCCGGCCAGGGGGCCCTCACGCCCGAAAAACGGTTTTCACAACAACAAAATGGAGTGACGAACATGACTCGCCAACTCGACCGACTTGAGAAAACGATCCGCAACGCGGTGGAAGCCGATGCACAAACCGGTCACTACCGCTGTGACCGCAGCATCTTCACCGACGAAGAGCTGTTTGAGCTGGAGATGAAACACATCTTCGAAGGCAACTGGATTTTCCTGGCACACGAGAGCCAGATCGAGAATCCGGGCGACTACTACACCACCACGGTGGGGCGTCAGCCGGTGATCATCACCCGGACCAAGGATGGCGAGCTCAAGGCGATTCTGAACACCTGTACCCACCGCGGCGCGACCCTGTGCCGCAAGAAGCGCGGTAACAAGACTTCCTTCACCTGCCCGTTCCACGGCTGGACCTTCAAGAACGACGGCAAGCTGCTGAAGGCCAAGGATCAGAAGAAGGGCGGTTACCCGGACAGCTTCAACGTTGACGGTTCCCACGACCTGAAACAGCTGCCGAAGTTCGAAAACTACCGCGGCTTCCTGTTCGGCAGCCTCAACTCTGACGTGTTGCCGTTGGAAGAGTACCTGGGCGAAACCACCAAGGTGATCGATGCCATTGTGGACCAGGCGCCGGAAGGCCTGGAGATCCTGCGTGGTGCCTCTACCTACACCTACGAAGGCAACTGGAAGCTGACCGCAGAGAACGGCGCAGACGGCTACCACGTCAGCACCGTGCACTGGAACTACCTGTCCACCATGGGACAGCGTAACTACGAGAAAGGCGGCACCGAGGCGGTAGACGCCAAGAGCTGGTCCAATGAAGGCGGTTTCTACTCCTTCGAGAACGGCCACATGATGCTGTGGACCCGCCTGACGAACCCGGAAGTGCGCCCGGTCTATAACCAGCTGGAGCGCCTGGAAAAGGAAGTAGGTGAGGCGAAGGCCGACTTTATCGTGCGCACCACCAAGAATCTGTGCCTGTATCCGAACGTGTACCTGATGGACCAGTTCTCCACCCAGATCCGGGTGCTGCGCCCGATCGACGTCAACAAGACCGAGATCACCATCTACTGCTGGGCACCCAAGGGTGAATCCGCCGAAAACCGCGCCAAGCGCATCCGCCAGTACGAAGACTTCTTCAACGTGTCCGGCATGGGCACGCCGGATGACCTGGAAGAGTTCCGCGCTTGCCAGCAGGGCTACTACGCCAAGGGTACCAAATGGAACGACATGAGCCGTGGCGCCCAGCACTGGATTGAAGGCGCGGACGACTGGGCCAAGGGTATCAATCTGAAGCCAATCCTCAGTGGCGCCAAGCCAGAAGATGAAGGCCTGTACGTGACGCACCACCAGCATTGGGTGGAAGAGATGACCAAGGCGATTGATACCGAGCGCGCCCGCTTTATTTCCCTGACCGAGGAGGCTTCCGCATGAGCATGTCATACGAGCAGATCCAGGCCTTTGTCTACCGGGAAGCCCGCCTGCTGGATGATCGGCAGTGGGATGAGTGGCTGAAGTGCTACCACGAGGACGTCACCTACTGGATGCCGGCCTGGGACGATGACAACGAGCTGACCGAAGATCCGCAGACCGAGATTTCACTGATCTACTACCCGAACCGCAACGGTCTGGAAGATCGCGTATACCGGTTGAAGACCGAGCGCTCCGGTGCCAGCTCTATTCCCGAGCCGCGCACCGTGCACCTGACCAGCAACCTGGAAATCCTGGAGCGGGACGGTGACACCGTGAAGCTTCGGTTCAACTGGCAGACCAACAGCCACCGTTATCACACGACCCAGTCCTTCTTCGGCGTGTCTTTCTACACCCTGGACTGCAGCGGCGAGCAGCCGCTGATTACCGAGAAGAAGGTGGTTCTGAGCAACGATTACATCAATCAGGTGATTGATATCTATCACCTGTAATTGATGGGGAGAGCATCATCATGAGTTACAACATCGCGCTTAATTTTGAAGACGGCGTTACCCGGGTGATCACCTGCAACGAAGGTGAAACCGTTCTAGACGCCGCCTACCGGGCCCAGATCAACCTGCCAATGGACTGCTCCGACGGTGTCTGCGGAACCTGTAAGGGTTCCTGCCACCAGGGCGAGTTCGACATGGGCGACGAGTACATCGACGAGGCACTGTCTGACGAGGAAGCCGAACAGGGCATGGTGCTGACCTGCCAGATGGTGCCCTCCAGCGACTGTGTGGTCGAGATTCCGGCGGCCGCGTCCCTGTGCAGCAAGGCCGGTAACGAGGCCGTGACCGGCACCGTGGGTGAGGTCAACCTGATTTCCCCCACCGCCATCGAACTCAAGGTTACTGCAGACGCCGACATCGGTTTCCTGCCGGGCCAGTACGTGAACATCCAGGTGCCCGGCACCGAGGAAACCCGTGCTTACTCGTTCAGCTCCCTCCCGGGCAGCCGCGAGCTGAGCTTCCTGATCCGCAACGTGCCCGGTGGCCTGATGAGCTCCTGGCTGGTGGGCAAGGCCAAGACCGGCGACAAGGTGACCCTGACCGGCCCCATGGGTGTGTTCTACCTGCGCCCGGTTCAGCGCCCCGTGCTGATGCTGGCCGGTGGTACCGGCCTGGCTCCGTTCCTGGCCATGCTCGAAAGCCTGAAGGAAAAAGGCTGCGACCAGCCCACTCACATGATCTACGGCGTGACCAACGACGACGACCTGGTGGGGCTGGAAGCCCTCGAAAAGTTTGCCGAAGAGATTGAAAACTTCAGCTTCAAGACGGTAGTGGCCAGCGACGAAAGCACCCATCCCCGCAAGGGCTATGTTACCAACCACATGGAAGATGCGCCCATCAACGACGGTGATGTAGACGTGTATCTGTGCGGGCCGCCTCCGATGGTCGACGCGGTACTGGGTTACTTCCGGGAGCAGGGCATTGAGCCCAACTCCTTCCACTACGAGAAGTTCACCCCGAGCGTATCCGCCGTTGAGGAGAAAGTGGCATGACCCCGCGTTTCACCGGCAAGGTGGTGGTGGTCACCGGTGCTGCCCAGGGCATTGGCCGGCGAGTGGCCGAACTGGCCGCCGCCGAAGGTGCCCGCCTGGTACTGGTGGACATCGCGGACTACGTGCAGGGCGTTGCCGCCGAGTTGCGCGACCAGGGCTCTGAAGCCCTGGCCGTGCAGGCCAACCTGGAAACTTGGGAAGGTGCGGAAATGGTGATGGCCAAGGCCCATGAGCAGTATGGCCGCATCGACATCCTGGTCAACAACGTGGGCGGCACCATCTGGGCCCAGCCGTTCGAGCATTACCAGCCGGAACAGATCCAGAAGGAAATCCAGCGCTCGTTGTTCCCGACCCTGTGGTGCTGCCGGGCGGTGCTGCCTTACATGGTGGAACAGAAGGGCGGTGCCATTGTGAACGTCTCGTCTGTGGCGACCCGTGGTCTGATGCGGGTGCCCTACGGCGCCGCCAAGGGCGGGGTCAACGCCATGACCGTAAACCTGGCTTTTGAATACGCCGAGCACGGAATTCGCGTGAACGCTACAGCCCCGGGTGGGACTGAAGCACCGCCCCGACTGACGCCCCGCAACACCGAGCAGCAGGGCGAGCGGGAACAGGCCTGGTATCAGACCCTGATCGACCAGACCAACGCCACCAGCTTCATGCACCGCTACGGCACCCTCGATGAGCAGGCGCAGCCAATCCTGTTCCTTGCTTCTGATGCTGCCAATTACATCACCGGAACCATCCTGCCCGTGGCCGGGGGCGACTGCGGCTGACGGGCATTCAATCCAGCCTCCAACAAAAACAAGACATGGAGAAAACGATGAGAAACATAGACATCAATGACGTTATTGATAATGCCACCTTCACCAGGTTCCACTGGCAAGTGCTGTTCTGGTGCACCCTGATCATCATCTTTGATGGTTATGACCTGGTGATCTACGGGGTGGTACTGCCGCTGCTGATGGAGCAGTGGAACCTGAGCCCGTACGTGGCCGGACTTCTGGGTAGCAGTGCCCTGTTCGGGATGATGTTCGGTGCTATGGGCTTCGGCATGTTGTCCGACCGGCTCGGGCGCAAGAAAACCATCCTGATGTGTGTGGTGCTGTTCAGCCTCACCACCGTGATTAACGGCTTTGCCACCACGCCTTGGCAGTTCGGCATTCTGCGCTTTATTGCCGGCCTCGGCATTGGCGGGGTTATGCCCAACGTGGTCTCGCTGATGAGCGAGTATTCACCCCAGAAAAGCCGCAGCACCCTGGTTGCCCTGATGTTTTCCGGTTACGCGGTGGGCGGCATGATGTCGGCTGGCCTGGGTATCTGGATTGTTCCTAACTTCGGTTGGGAAATCATGTTCTACCTTGCAGTCGTCCCGCTGCTGATGTTGCCGCTGATAATGAAGTTCCTGCCGGAGTCTGTGGCGTTTCTGATGGCGCAGAAGCGCGAAGGGGAGGCCCGTAGCATTCTGCAGAAAGTGGCACCGGTGCGCCAGATCAGCGAGATGGATACACTCTCTGTGCCGCTGACTACCGTGAGCAAGGCGCCGGTTCTGGAATTGTTCCGGGGCGGCCGTGCCTTCAGCACCGCGATGTTCTGGATTGCCTTCTTCTGCTGTCTGTTGATGGTCTATGCCCTGGGCTCCTGGTTGCCCAAGCTGATGTCCCTGGCCGGCTATGAGCTGAGCTCCAGCCTGATGTTTTTGATGGTTCTGAATATTGGTGCGATTTTCGGTGCGGTTGGTGGCGGCTGGCTGGCAGACCGGTTGTCGCTGCGCACGGTGCTGGTTACTTTCTTTATTCTGGCATCGGTATCACTGGTAATGCTGGGCTACGAGAGCCCGATGTGGTTCCTGTATACCCTGATGGGCATTGCCGGCGCGACCACCATTGGCTCCCAGATTTTGCTGTACGCTTACGTGGCCCAGTATTACCCGACGAATATTCGCTCAACCGGGTTGGGCTGGGCATCGGGCATCGGCCGTAATGGAGCCATTGTCGGACCAATTATTGGTGGTACCTTGCTGGCCCTGGCCTTGCCGCACCACATGAACTTCCTCGCCCTGGCTATACCCGGTGCCATTGCCACTGTTGCCATTGCCCTGGTGGGCCGGAGGTTCGCCTCGGCGCCAGCGCGTGAGAACGCAGAGGTGAGCCTGGCAACCAGTAATTAAGAAATCAGCGTTGATGTGACCTGAGGGAGACAGTCAGTCATTCGGACCCCTCTTTGCCCCGGCACCACAGTGACCGGGGCTTTTTTGCTGTTACATGGCTCAAACAGAACTTAATAACAAGGAGCTGAATATGCCCCAGCTGTTTCGGGACTTGTCTGTGTCTGCGGTTGCCGCAGGGTTTCTGGCGGTACTGGTGTCCTATGCCGGGCCATTGGCGATTTTCTTCCAGGCCGGGGCGGCGGCGGATGTATCGCCGGAGATGATGACCTCCTGGGTCTGGGCCATCTCCATGGGGGCGGCGGTTTCAGGAATCTTACTGTCGATCTGGCTGCGTGCGCCGGTGGTGACTGCCTGGTCGGCGCCGGGCACGGCCTTATTGGTGGTACTGTTTCCGGAGCTATCCCTCAACGAAGCGGCAGGTGCTTACATCACCTCCGCGCTGATTATCTTTTTCATTGGTGTTTCGGGTACCTTTGATGCCTTTGTGCGTGCCGTCCCCAAGGGGGTGGCAGCGGGCATGATGGCGGGGATCCTGTTTCAGTTCGGTCTCGGGGCTTTCGCTGCCATTGAAACCACGCCGGCACTGGCCATCGGCATGCTGGTCGCCTATGTGGCCTTCCGTCGCTTTACCCCCAAATACACCCTGGTGCTTTTGCTGTTTGCCGGGGTCATCCTGGCGGTGGTGCTGGAAGATGCGTCGCTGGCCGGCGTTAGCCTGGGCTTGGCGGTGCCGAAGTTCATCACGCCGGAATGGAGCTTCGGCGCTACCCTGAGCCTGGCCATTCCCCTGGTGCTGGTCAGCCTGACAGGCCAGTTCCTGCCCGGCATGGCGATTCTCCGGGGTGCCGGCTATCGGGTGAAAGCCAAACCGGTGATTGCGGTCGCCAGCCTGGTGTCCCTGCCCATGGCGCTATTTGGGGGCATTACCACAGTGGTGGCGGCGATTACGGCGGCTATCTGCACGAGCGAGGATGCCCACGAAAATCCGGACAAGCGTTATGTGGCCGGTGTATTTAATGGTGTGTTCTATCTGGTGGGAGCGGTCTTTGCCGGCACCATCGTCGCCTTGTTCACCTCGTTACCTTCGGCCTTTGTTGCAGTTCTGGCGGGCCTGGCACTGCTGGGTGCCATTGCCAACAATCTGTTTGCGGCACTGGAGGAGGTCAGCCACCGGGAGGCATCGCTGATTACCTTTCTGGTAACGGCGTCCGGGTTATCGCTGTTCGGACTGTCGTCGGCTTTCTGGGGGGTGGTGATCGGTTACGGTTGTTACCGGGTACTCAACGGAGGGAAATAAGGTTGGGCTGACGGACGCCAGCCCAACCGGGACGTCAGCCTTCCTGCAGCGCCTGCAGCACAGCCTTGGCGGCCCCTTCTGAAGATGCCGGGTTCTGGCCGGTAATCAGCTTGCCATCCACCACAATGTGCGGTGCCCAGTCATCGCCGCGGCTGTAGCGGCCGTTGTTCTGCTTGAGCATGTCTTCCAGCAGGAAGGGCACGATGTTGGTGAGCTGCACGGCTTCCTCTTCGGTGTTGCTGAAGCCGGTAACTTCGCGGCCACCGACGATGTTCTGGTCCGGCTTAACGAACACATTCTTGAACACGGCCGGGGCGTGGCACACGGCACCGATCACCTTGTCCTGCTCGTAGGCGGTTTTGATCAGGGCGACAGACTTCTCGTCCTCCGCCAGGTCCCACAGGGGGCCGTGGCCGCCGGGGTAGAAAATGGCGTCGTACTGGTTCATGTCCACGTCGGCCAGTTTTTTGGTGCTGGCCAGCATTTCCTTGGCATGGGTATCTGCCATGAAGCGTCGGGTGGAATCAGTGAGTGCGTCTTCGGCTTCGCTGTTAGGGTCTACCGGCGGCTGGCCGCCTTTGGGAGAGGCCAGGGTGATATCCGCGCCAGCATCCTTGAATACGTAAAAGGGCGCGGTGAATTCTTCCAGCCAGAATCCGGTTTTATGGCCGGTGTCGCCCATCTGGTCGTGGGATGTCAGTACCATCAGAATTTTCATATCGGTCGATCCTCCTGTCGGGAATCGGGGAGTTTGTTCGGGCGTTACTCTACAGGTAGTGGTGCCCGGGATGTAAATTTCAACAGGAATTACGGCAACAAGACGGGAATGGATGCCCGGAGTGTCTATACTCTGGTTACATATTGCTCAATGGGTCAGGGAAAGTGTCCGCAATGAAGGTAACGCTCATCAAGGCAGCCATGCTGTGCCTGTTCGTGCTGGCTGCAGTGCCTGCATGGTCGCAGCAAGGGGCAGAAACCGTGGAGCCGTTGACGGTGGTGGTCGGAGTGGATCACGCGCCACCTTACCGGATCCTGGAGCCGGGCCGGAAGACCGGGCTGTACCTGGATATATTCGAGGAAATGACCAATCGCCTAGGCTGGGATGTCGAATACCGGGAAGCGCCGTTTCGCCGGCTTCAGCTGATGTTGCACCGGGGCGAGATCGACATGATGCTGGGCCTGGTGCGTAACGGCACGCGGGAGCAGTGGATGGAGTTTGTGGCGCCGGCCTTCCCGCCTGAGCGGCGGTTGTTTTTCTACCTGGATGACGCCAATCGTGTAGATCGCTACCAGGACCTTTATGGCAAAACCATCGGCTTACTGGAAGGTGGTAGTTATTTCAGCCGGTTCGATAAAGACCCGGAATTGATGAGGGCCTCGGCTGCCCATTATGAAAACCTGATGCTGATGATGCAGAAGGGCCGGGTGGATGTGGTCGTTGCGCCGGAGTTGGTAGGGCTGTACACAGCAAAGAATCTGGGTATTGAGGCCCGGGCCTCACCGTTTTTTGTGCCGGGGGAGCGATCCTGGATTGTGGTGTCCGGGCAATCACCGGCCGTTCGCTATGCCGATGATATCCGGGCTGCCCTGAAGCTGATCGAGCGTGAAGGCATCCGGGAGAACCTGGTGCTGAAGTACCTGGAACAGCCGCTTCCCTGACACGCCTGTCGGGAGCCCCTCCCTTATCGGAATTTGATCCCGGTCTGCCCACCATTAACGGAACTTAGTATGCTCACGGTTGTCTTGAGGCAGAACCTGTTGTGAGCATAAGGAACTCGTATGACAACCATTCGGTTATGGGATTTACCGATACGCCTGTTTCACTGGTTGCTGGTACTGGCGGCTGTGGGTGCCGTGATCAGTATTAAATCGGGCGCGATTAACTGGCATGAACGCTTTGGCCTGGCAGTAGTCGGGCTTTTGTCGTTCCGTATTATCTGGGGTTTTACCGGCTCTACCTATGCCCGGTTTGCCAGCTTTGTTCGTGGGCCGGGAGCCATCATCGATTATTTGCGCGGACGCTGGCAGGGGGTAGGCCACAACCCGCTGGGGGCGCTTTCCGTGCTGGCGCTGATCGGCCTGTTCGGCTTCCAGGCGGCAAGCGGGCTGTTCGCCAACGATGAAATTGCCTTTAACGGCCCACTGACGCCGCTGGTGTCATCGGCCTGGAGCGATACCCTGAGCAGCTGGCACCGTTTGACGGAATGGTTCTTGTACGGGTTGGTCATTTTGCATGTGGCAGCCGTAGTGCTGTATTCGAAAGTGAAGAAAGACAATCTGCTGAAGCCGATGATTACCGGTAAAAAGCCGGTTGAGAAGGGTCTGGCGGAAGATGCCCGGGGCGGTGGTGCGGTAGCGTTTGTGATTTCACTGGTGCTGGCGGGGATTGTGGTTGTCGGTGCCAGTGGCAGCTTTGTCTCGCCGCCACCGGCACCGGAGCCCGCACCCCAGAACCTGGGGTGGTAAGCCCGGGGCAGTCTTACTTCGCGCGGAAGTTGTCGTGGCAGGCCTTGCAGGTCTCGCCCACGGCAGCAAACTGGCGCGCCAGGGCGGCTTTATCACCGCTAGCAGCAACTTCTTGCAGCTTGTTGGCTTCACGGCCGAAGTTCATGCCCACTTCACGGGCTTTTTCCGGCTGCTCGAAAAACTCAGGCTTCAGGCGGGTGTTCTCGGCTTTGTCCAGGGTGGAATCCGGGCTGTAGAGTGCGCCCATGCCGGAGTTGGCCACTGCGGCAATGGCATTGGCTGCGGCTTTCATCTGGTCGGCGTTGAACTCAACCTCGCCATCGACCGCCTGCGCCTTGATCTTGCCCATGTTCCAGGACATGAACTGGTAGGCTGCCTGGCGGGCTTCAATCTGGTCTTCAACACTCATCTGGGCGCTTGCCGGCATGGCGAAAGACAGTGCCAGAGCGGCGGCGGCTACGAAACTTGTTTTCTTCATTTCAGGTCCCTCTCGTATGGTTTGCGTTTGGTCTGATTGGTCTTGCTGCAAAAATGCCTTATAAAGGTTTGGTTATGAGCATGCTACCTGTATAGACTCATTGCTGACAGTTATAAGAGCCTAAAGTTCAATCCGGAGAAATTCCACCATGGCAATATGGACAGTAACCCCCGATCTTGACCAGATGATGGCACACAGCCAGAAAACTGCCGTCAGTCACATGGGCATTGAATACCTTGAGGTCGGTGACGACTATGTGAAAGGCCGCATGCCGGTCGATGAACGCACGGTTCAGCCGTTTGGCATTCTGCATGGGGGCGCGTCGGTATTGCTGGCGGAAACGCTCGGCAGTATGGCGGCCAATTGTTGCCTGAAAGACAAGAACACCGTGGCTGTAGGGCTCGATATCAATGCCAACCACATCCGCCCGGTGACCGGCGGCTGGGTGTATGGCACCGCCCGTGCCCTGCATATCGGCAGTGCGACCCAGGTCTGGGAAATCCGGCTGGAGAACGAACAGGGCAAGGTAACCTGCATCTCGCGCCTGACCATGGCGGTTACCAAGCGGCCATAACGAGCGTCCGTAAACCCGGAAGCGGGGTCAGTCCGAGCAGGTGCTGACCCGGCCCCGGCCTTGGTCCTTGGATTGGTAGAGTGCCCGGTCGGCCCGGTGCATCAGGTCTTCCAGGGTCTGGTCGCCCACAATGAGGCGGGTAATGCCAAAGCTGGCACTGGCGTGAATGGAACGGCCTTTGTGGTGGATGACCAGCTCGTTGAGCATTTCAAGCATCCGCTCCGTCAGTTCGATGGCTTCGCCTATCGTGGTGTCCGGCAGCAGCAGCGCGAACTCTTCGCCCCCCAGCCTGGCGACAATGTCCGATTCCCGAACCCGGTTCTGCAGCAGCCGGGCGATCTGCCGGAGCACCTCGTCGCCGGCATCGTGGCCATAGGTGTCGTTAACCTGCTTGAAGTAGTCCAGGTCCATCATCACCATGGCCAGCGGGCTGGCATGGCGCTTGGCGTGGCGGAGCAATTGCCCGCCAAACTCGTAGAAGGCGCGGCGGTTGTGAAGACCGGTCAGCTCGTCTTCCAGGGCTGCGGCCCGGGCTTGCTGGTGAGCCTCCTGGAGTTCCAGTTCCACTTGCTTGCGCCGGGTGATATATCGGTGGCAATTTCCAGTCGCACCAGCCGGCCGTAGGCGTTCATATACAGCAACTCGTGGGTCTGGAAGTCGGAAACGTAAACCAGGGCATCAAGGTTATCGAGTACAGCCTGAAGCCCGGCCGCCGGAGTGGTCCCGGAGGCAGGAAGGCCTGCATCGGCAGGCAGGTTGAGAGAGGGGATACCTGATTTCATTGCGTTGTTTTCGTTTGTACTGTTCCCTGTCATCACTGCAGTATGGCCTTTTTATACACAGGCTGTCTGTACTGAAATTGATACCGATTGTGGTAATTGACTATGTCTGATTCTAATGACGGCCAGATTTGCCCCTGTGGCGGTGGCCAGGTTTATTCCGCCTGCTGTGGTCGTTGGCATGCCGGTGCGCCTGCACCGTCGCCCGAGGCCCTGATGCGCTCCCGCTTCACAGCCTTTGTAACCGGAGACAGCAACTACCTGCTGGCTACCTGGCACCCGGACACCCGCCCGGAAAGCTTGTCACTGGACGGCTCTCCCGAGTGGACAGCTTTGCAGATTTTCAGTGCCGGTGAGCAGGGAGCGAAAGGCCTGGTTCATTTTCGGGCCATCTACCGGACAGGATCTGGTTGGGGATACCTGGAAGAACACTCGGACTTTGCAAAAGAAGGCGGGTACTGGTTCTACGTGGCCGGTGAAACCAGCGAAGGCACCCTCAAGCCTGGCCGTAACGAGCCCTGCCCCTGTGGTAGCGGGCGAAAGTACAAATCCTGCTGCCTGAACGGATGAACCTGTTATGACCAATACAGCGCCGGAAACCGGCAAGGGTGTGGCCTATGGCCTGGCGGCCTACACCATGTGGGGCAGCTTTCCCCTGTACTTTGCCCTGTTTGAGGGTATTCCGGCCTGGGAGGTACTCATCCACCGGGTGATCTGGTCATGCCTGTTCCTGGCGGTCGTGATTTCCCTGCTTCGGCGCTGGCCGCCAGTCACCGCAGCCCTGAAACAGCCGAAAAATCTGGGCTTTGTGCTGGGCTGCTCGGTGTTTATTGCTGCTAACTGGGGTATCTATATCTACGCCGTGGAAACCCGCCATGTGCTGCAGGCCAGCCTGGGCTACTTTCTTACGCCCCTGGTAAACGTCGCTATGGGCTTGTTGATACTCGGTGAGCGCATTTCCCGCCTGCAGGTGGTGGCGGTTGTGATGGCCGGCGTTGCCATCCTCTACCAGTTCTTCCTGCTGGGCGAGCTGCCCTGGATAACCCTGGCGCTGGCGTTCAGCTTTGGCACCTATGGCTTGTTACGCAAGAAGGTGGAACTGGATGGCCTGTCCGGCCTGTTTGTGGAAACCCTGTTGCTGCTGCCGCTGGGGTTGCTGACGCTGGCCTGGTTGTCCTCGCAGAATCTTTCGCACTTTACCGATAGCACCTACAGCACGTTATTACTGCTCTCCAGCGGTGCAGTCACCGCCATTCCCCTGCTGGCCTTCGCAGGTGCGGCGCGCAGGCTGAAGCTCTCCACCGTGGGTTTTCTTATGTACATTAACCCCACTATCCAGTTCCTGATCGCGCTTTATATCTTCCATGAACCACTGAGCACTGCAAAGCTGGTCAGTTTTGTGATGATCTGGGTAGCGCTGGCGCTTTACTCGTGGTCTGCGTGGGTGGGGCGGGCACGCACTGTGTAAAATCCTGAAAAATATGCAGAGTAAAGGCAGGTTTATGTCGGCTCTGCAGGTACCATCCTTATCATTCGTTGGTTAAACCTTTCTTTGGTAAGGATGAAATGATGAAAACAGGTAAGTTGATGGCTTCTCTGGTAGCCGGTGTTGCGTTGTCTGGTTCTGCCTCCGTGGCGCTGGCACAGCAAGGCTATGCGGGTATCAGTCTGGGGCAGGCTGAGGTTAAGGATTTTTGTGACGGTCTGTCCGGCTTGTCCGGTGTGGACTGTGATGACACTGCATTGAGTGGTCGGCTATACGCCGGCGGTTTCTTCGATGAGTATCTGGCATTTGAAGCAGGCTATCGTTATATCGATGAAACGTCGGTGGAAGCCTCAGAATCCGGAGTCGCGTCCCTTGGCTTTGATGCCTCTTACCACATGTTCGACAGCTCTTTGCTTATCTTTACCCCTGAGTTTGGGCCGGTTCGGCTGTTTGCCAAGGCTGGCTTGCAGTTCTGGCGTCAGGATATGGATGCGCAGTTGACCTTGGGGTCGGATGGGATTAAGGGCTCGGAACATGAATCTGGCCTGGCTTTCCGCACTGGCGCCGGCGCGACCATCGACTTTACCGAGTCCTTCGGCCTCCGGCTGGAGTGGGACTACCTGCAGAATGTGGGTGATGATGTCCTTGATAACCTGGAGTCGGATATCCACATCTTCTCCGTCGGGCCTGAATTCCGTTTCTGAGGCCGGCATAGCGTTTGATAGCCGGTGTGAGGTTTTGACATGAAACAGCCCATCACCGGCTATCACAAAGACGATGAAAACCACTGGGTAGCCCAGCTGGCGTGTGGGCATAACCAGCATGTGCGCCATGATCCGCCCTGGGTGAACCGGCCCTGGGTTGTTACGGTAGAGGGGCGGCAGTCCATGTTGGGGTTCGAGCTGGACTGTGTGAAATGCGACAACGGCGCGCCGGCGGATGAGCGCCCGGAGCTGCCGCAAGGCCCTCAGGCCTAGGCCAGCGTTTCCAGATAGGCTTCAAGTTCGTTGGCCAGCCAGCCCACCACGGCGCCCCCTTGCGCCTGTTCCGATTCCAGTGAACTGAATACCTTCCACCAGCGGGCACTTCGATGGTGGATGGTTTTCAGCTGTTCCTTTCTTAACGCCTCTGCAATCAAAGGTAACGGCAAGTCGGCCCAGCCGGCGCCGTCAATCACCGCGTCCCGTATCAGCTCGTACTGGGTGAAGGCCAGGTAATTGGCGGTTTCCGGCGAGTCTGCCACCAGCACTGAATCCTGCATGTAGGCAATAGTGATTTCGGTGTGGCTGATCAGGTCGTCCTGGGTTACCCGTTTCAGTTGGCTAAGCGGATGCTCTGGCGCAGCCACAGTCAGCATGCGCACGTCAGCCAGCTCGCGGAACCATTGATAGCCCTCATTCATCAACTCCGGCATCAGGCCGTAGGCGACATCCACCGACTGGTTGCGGACCAGCGAGGGCAGCTCTCGCGGAGGGGCAAGATAGATCGACAGGCTGGTTTGGGGGAAGCGTTGTTTCAGCCGGCGCAGGATATCCCGCCAGATGTCCTCTGGAATGGAGTCGTCCCGGGCAATGCGCAGTACCGATTCCGCCCCGCTCAGGTGATGCTGGCAGCGGGCCAGTATCTGGCCGGCCACCTGGTCGAAACGCCGGCAGTCGGTAAGGATGGACTGGCCAATGGCGGTCAGGTGCAGCTGGTTACCACTGCGCTCGAACAGCTCCACGCCCAGCTCATCTTCCAGCGATGCCAGCACGGTACTGACTGTAGTGCGGCTGCGGTTCAGCTCCCGGGCAGCGGCGGCTACGCTGCCGTTGCGCACTACGGAAAGGAAGGTTTTGATCTGGGAGGTTTTCATGGGCTTACCTATGCGACGGATTTTCCGTCGCTCAGCGACTCACGCCTTTTGAATGATGCCGATAATATGGCCGGCAATTCTCAGGAGGTCAAAATGTTTACTTCTCTGGCGCGGGAAAATCTGGCGCTGACGTTATCTGCCGTGGGTGCGGGCCTGTTTGCCCTCGCCGGCATTACCTGGGGCCTTTGGGTCGATTCACTGGTTATTCTCTTCGACGGTGCTTATTCCCTGATCAGTCTGGGGCTGTCGCTGCTGTCACTCTATGCCGCCCGCCTGGTGCGCCGGCCCGCCAATGAAGACTATCCGTTCGGAATGGGTGCGGTGGAGCCGCTGGTGATTGCCGTGAAAGGCCTGGTGATCGGGTTGGTGTGCGTGCTGTCACTGGCCTCTGCCGTGGTGTCGCTGCTCCAGGGTGGCCGGGCCGTTGCTGCGGATATGGCGATGATTTTTGGTGCAGTGAACGTGGTGGGCTGCCTGTCTGTGTGGGTTTACCTGCGCTGGTCGAGTTTCCGCAATGATTCGGGGCTGGTGAAAGCCGAACAACGCCAGTGGCTGATGGACAGCGCTCTGAGTGCCGCCGTCATGATCGGCTTTGCGGCTGCCTGGATGCTTGAGCGCAGCCAGTGGTCAGAACTGGCGGTGTATGCCGACCCGGTGATGATGCTGGTGATCTCGGTTTACTTTATGACCGTGCCGGTGAAGATGGTCCTGGAATCGGTTCGGGAACTGCTGCTGGCGGCACCCCGGAACGAAGCCCTGGACGACATCCACGAGACCCTGGAAGACCTGGGCCTGAACCCGGAGCAGGTCAAGGTGGCCAAGCTGGGCCCCAACCTGTTGCTTGAAGCTCGCATGGTGCGTATCTGATTCCAGCTCAGCCCAGACCGAGCCCGCCCATAGCCAGAATCTGGCGGCGGGTGTCGGCTTTTTCCTGCCCGATCAAGTCAATGATCCCGGCAACCGCCTCCGGCAGGGTTTCCGGGGCATCTTTCCGGAACTGTTCCAGCAGTTCCAGCTGTATGTGCAGGTCCTGGAAACGGCCGTAAAGGTCTTGCCGCTTTCTGAGGGTTTTCAGGTCCTGCTTTCTCGCCCCGGGGTCCAGCTCCATTAAATAGCGTATGCGTTTGAGTTGCTTGCGCAGCTTGTGGAAATCTTCATCCGGAGCGGTATGCAGCAGTTCTGCCGTCCCCCGGTTGAAACTGCGCAGCCGTTTCAGAATGGCCTTGCGGATGTCTCCGCCACTGAGGCCAGATACCAGTTTACGAAATTTGCCGGAGTCTATTTCGCTTTCCCAGCTGTGCAGGCTGTTGCGGTAGCGGACGCTGCCGAGGCGTTTGGCCAGGCGTTTCTGGCGGCTGGCGGCCTTGCCTCCGGCCCAGGTTTCCAGTGCCGCACGTAACTCCGGGGTATCCGGACACAGCGCAGGCAAGTCCGCCAGGAATACGTGCAGGTCCCGCAGCCGGCCGGTTGCCCGGGCATGCCGCTTGAGTTGGGCAACGGCCGGGCGCAGTCGGGTGGTGCCGCTTACTTCAGCAATGGCTTCGGCCAGGGCCCGGCTGCGGCGCAGGGCAATGCGGTACTGGTGCAGGAATTCGTCATCCAGCCCGAGTATCACGCCCGGCTCCAGTTGTTTCAGGCGCTCAGCCTGAAGCTGCAGGGTAGCCGGAAGGTCGGTAATGGCGCCTGGCGCTGGTCGCTTTATCGGGTTCCGGTGTTTGCGTTCGAATTCCCGGTAACTGTAGTTTCTGGGTATGAGAAAGTGTTCCAGTGTGCCGGAGTTTTTATCGAGCTTGCGCCAGTGCTTACCGGGCAGGCGAATGTGCAGGAAGCTGGCGGTAGGCAGGGCCATCGGCGCGTGCTTCGCCAGCCAGTCGGCCAGCTCCTGTAACGCGGGGTTATGACCGATGACAACAACGCGTTCAGTGCTGTCGTCCAGCTTTTTCAGCCACTCCAGAAGACGTTTGAAGTCGAAAGTATAGAGGCCCGGGTCTATATGAAACCGGTCTTCGGGCAGGTCTGCGGGCAGAATGCCCCGGGCGGTTTGCCGGGCCCTGGTTGCATCACTGGCAAAGACGTCGCTCGACTGGAACACCTCCAGCCGCTGAAGGGCCTTGCCCAGAGGCTGCAGCTGCTGCTCGCCCCGGTTGTTCAGGGGGCGGTCCCGGTCGGCCAGACTTTCATCGGCCCAGCTGGATTTTGCGTGGCGGATAAGAAACAGGTGCTTCATGGTGCTCGTCCTGATTGTGCACTCGGTCAGCGGTCAGTGTGGCACAGCTGCAAGTCGTTTACATGACGGCGCCGGATTGGCGTAGGGGGCTGCCGCAGGTATCATGTTTTACCGTTCCCTGAACAGTTCAGACCAATAACACAATAACGGAAGCCAACACCATGCACATCCGTAAAACACTCCTGGCGGCGGCAGCGGTTGCTGTGGCGGCCTTTAGTTCGTCGGCCCTGGCCGAGAAATATACCCTGCGCCTGGCCGAAACCTGGGGCCCGAATTCCCCCATTCTTGGCGAGACCACCAAGCACTTTGAAGACATGGTGGAGAAGATGTCTGCCGGCCGGATTGATGTTCGCATTGATTCTGCCAACAAGCACAAGGCGCCTTTCGGCATTTTCGACATGGTGCGTAACGGCCAGTACGACATGGGCCACACCGCCTCTTATTACTACAAGGGCTCCATCCCCAACGCCATGTACTTCACCACCGTGCCGTTCGGTATGCTGGCTCCCGAGCAGTATGCCTGGTTCTACTACGGTGGCGGCATGGAGCTGATGCAGAAAGTGTATGAGCCCTTCGGCCTGCTGTCGTTCCCGGGCGGCAACACCGGTAACCAGATGGGTGGCTGGTTCAACAAGGAAATCAATTCCCTGGAAGACCTCAAGGGCCTGAAAATGCGTACCCCGGGCTTTGCCGGCGAGGTGATGGCAGAGCTGGGTGTGTCGGTGACCAACCTGCCGCCGGGTGAGCTCTACACGGCACTGGATCGTGGCACCATTGATGCGCTGGAATGGGTAGCACCGGCCCTGGACTTCCCCATGGGCTTCCACCAGATTGCCAAGTACTACTACTCAGGCTGGCAGGAGCCGGGCGCGGAAGTGCAGTTCCTGGTTAACCAGAAAACCTGGAACAAACTGCCGGAAGACCTGCAGGAAATCCTGCGGGTAGCCATGCGTACCGCTGCCTATGACATGTATGCCAAGAGCACCAACGACAGCGCCGATGCCTGGAACCGCATGCAGAAAGACTATCCGGAGGTAACCCACAAGGTGTTCCCGCCGGAAGTGATTGAAGCCCTGCGCGAGACCACTCACCGGTTGCTCGAAGAGGAAGCCGAGAAGGATCCGCTGGCCCGGGAAATCATCACGTCTATCCGTGAATACCTGGCGGGCGTGCGCAAGTGGACTAACATTTCCGACAAGGCTTACCTGAACAGCGTGGCTGATCAGTAAGTATCCGTTTCAGCAGGCTGGAACAAAAAAGGCGTGAGGGTAATCCGAAACCCTCGCGCCTCTTTCTGTTCGGGGCTGTTTCTGGAAAAATACGCCGCTCAAACTTTGGGCAGGGCCGATGAAACAGACACTGCTATCTCTGAGCAATCTCACCAAGCAATTTGACGGCAAGAAAGTACTGGATTCGCTGGATCTCGAGATATTCGATGGCGAGTTCATTACCTTGTTAGGGCCGTCCGGTTGCGGAAAAACCACCCTGCTGCGGATGATGGCGGGTTTCGAGCACCCGGATGAAGGGTCCATCACCCTTGGCGGGCAGGATCTGACCCATACGCCGCCGGAGCACCGTCCGCTGAATACGGTGTTCCAGAACTACGCGCTGTTCCCCCATATGTCGGTGTTCGACAACGTGGCCTATGGCCTGAAAATGGAGAAGCGGCCAAAAGAGGAAATCCAGCAGCGGGTAGAAGAAGCCCTGGCCATGGTGCAGCTGGAAGACTTTGCCCGGCGTAAACCGCATCAGCTTTCGGGCGGCCAGCAGCAGCGGGTTGCGATTGCCCGGGCGGTGGTAAAGCGGCCGAAAATGTTGCTGCTGGACGAACCCCTGTCTGCCCTGGACTTCAAGCTGCGTCGCACCATGCAGGTGGAGCTCAAGCGGCTGCAGCGGGAGCTGGGCATTACCTTTGTGTTCGTCACCCACGACCAGGAAGAAGCGCTGTCGATGTCTGACCGGGTGGTGGTGCTCAAAGACGGCCATATCCAGCAACTGGGCACCCCGCGCGAGGTCTATGAACGCCCTGCCAACCTGTTTACCGCCCGATTTGTGGGCGAAACCAACTTCTTCCCGGGCCGGGTGGATGCCGCCAACGGCGATGACACCATCACCGTGGACGTGTTCGGCCTGAAGCGCACCTTCCGCAAACCCGACTTCCCGGTTACAGAAGGGCAGGGCCTGCACGTGCTGCTGCGCCCCGAAGATATCCGGGTGCTGGCGCCGGAGGATGAAGACGGCGTGGCCGGCAAGGTGGTGGAGCGTAACTACAAGGGCAGCACCCTGGATTCGGTCATCCACCTGAGCGATGGCACCGAAGTGCTGGCATCGGAATTCTTCGATGAAGACGACCCCACCTTTGATTACCGGCTGGGCGAGCCGGTGAAGGTCAGCTGGGTAGACGGCTGGGAATGGCTGTTGCCGGAAGAACACACCGATATTACTGAAGAAGAGCCGATTGATGGGTAGCGTCAGGCAGCAGCCGTTCCGTGCGGCGGTGCTGGTGCTGGTGTGGGGCTGGTTGCTGTTCCTGGTGTTCACCCCCAACCTGCTGGTGGTGGGTGCCAGTGTGATGACCCGGGACCCGGGCTCGTTCATATCGCTGCCCCTGAACCTGGATGCCTACCGGCAGTTGCTGAATCCCCTGTACCTGGACGTGTTCCTGCATTCCCTGTACATGGCCGCCATGACCACGCTGATCTGCCTGTTGATTGGTTATCCCTTTGCCTGGGCGTTGTCGAAGGTGCCCAAACAGCGCCAGGTGTTGCTGATCTTCCTGCTGATTGTGCCCTTCTGGACCAATTCGCTGGTGCGTACCTACGCCCTGAAATTGCTGCTGGCCACCAACGGCTTGCTCAACAACGCCCTGATGTCCCTGGGCCTGATTGAAGAGCCCCTGAAGATGCTCTACACCGAGGGTGCGGTAATTGTCGGGCTGGTGTACCTGCTGCTGCCGTTCATGATCCTGCCGCTGTACGCGGTGTTTGATGACCTGCGGGAAGACTATTTGCGGGCCTCCCACGATCTGGGGGCCGGCCGGTTGTCCACCTTCATCCATGTGATTGTGCCACTGACCCTGCCCGGCGTGCTGGCGGGTGTGATGCTGGTATTGTTGCCGGCCATGGGGCTGTTCTTTGTGCCGGACATCCTGGGGGGCTCCCGCAACCTATTGGTAGGTAACGTGATCAAGAACCAGTTCCTGGACGCCCGCAACTGGCCCTTCGGTGCGGCCGCCAGCATTGTGCTGACCCTGGCGATGGCGTTCCTGATGTTCGCCCACCGGCTGAGTAAACGGCGGATCGGGGAGGACGGCGTATGAACCGCTGGTTGCCCCGCACCTACCTGACCCTGGTGTACCTGCTGCTGTACGTGCCCATTGTGGTGCTGGTGGTGTTCTCCTTCAACGAATCCCGCACCGGTTACGAATGGGGCGGCTTGAGCCTGCGCTGGTATGAAGCCCTGTTCAACAACCGGGCCATGGTGCAGGCCATGTGGAATTCCCTGTGGCTGGCGCTGTCTGCGGCTACCGTGTCTACCCTGATTGGTGCGCTCACCGCCCTGGCCCTGCACCGTTACCGGTTCCGGGGCAAGAAGGTGCTCAACGGCATGTTGTTTATCGTGATGATGTCGCCGGAGATTGTGCTGGCCATCTCCCTGCTGGCCCTGTTCCTACTGGTGGGGCTGCAGCTGGGTTACGTGTCCCTGCTATTGGCCCACGTAACCTTCTGCCTGCCGTTTGTGGTGATTACCGTGATGGCGCGCCTGAGCGGCTTTGACGAGCGCCTGCCGGAAGCCGCGCGGGACCTGGGTGCCTCCGATTTCACCATGACCCGCACCGTGCTTATCCCGGTGATCATGCCGGCATTACTGGCAGGCTGGCTGCTGGGGTTTACACTGTCACTGGATGATGTGGTGGTCAGCACCTTCGTTAGTGGCCCGAGTTATGAAATTCTGCCTTTGCGCATCTATTCCATGGTGCGGGTAGGCCTGAAACCCGAGGTAAATGCCCTGGGCACACTGTTGCTGGTGTTTTCACTGGTCATGTTGATCTTGTCTCAATGGATACTGTTAAGGAGCAAACGATGAAGAAACTGGCACTGGCCGGCGCGCTGGCACTGGGCCTGGCGGGCTGCAGTGGTTCCGAGGAGCCGCAGGTACTGAACCTGTACAACTGGTCTGAGTACATGCCCCAGGAAGTTCTGGACCGCTTCACCGAGGAAACCGGTATCCAGGTGGTGTACACCACCTACGACAGCAACGAAGCCATGTACGCCCGGCTGAAGTTGCTGGACGAGAGCGCCGCCTATGACCTGGCCGTGCCGTCTACCTACTACGTGAGCAAGATGCGCCAGGAAGGCCTGCTGATGCCTGTCGACCACAGCAAGATCGAAGGCTTCGACAACCTGGACCCGGAACTGGTGAACCTGGATGTCGATCCGGACAACCAGTACAGCGTGCCGTTCCTGTGGGGCACCACCGGCCTTGGCGTGGACACGGCTGATGTGGACGGCGAAGTGACCGCCTGGGCAGACCTGTGGGATGAGCGCTTTGAAGGCCGGGTGATGCTGACTAACGACATGCGTGAAGTCTTCCACGTAGGCCTGCGGGTTCTGGGTTACTCCGGTAACAGCACGGATCCCAAGGAAATCGAGGAAGCCTACGAGAAGCTGACCGAGCTGATGCCGTCTGTACGGACCTTCAACTCCGATGCCCCGCGCATGCCGTACCTGGAAGGTGAAACCGACGTGGGCATGATCTGGAACGGCGAAGCCGTGATGGGGCGTGACACCCTTGAGTCCCTGGAGTATGTGTATCCGGAAGAAGGCATCATCGCCTGGCTGGACAGCTTCGTGATTCCGAAGAACGCCAGGAACCCGGAAGCCGCCCACCAGTTCATCAGCTTTGTGCTGCAGCCGGAAATCTCTGCCCTTATCAGCGAAGAGATCGGCTACGCCACACCGAACCTGGCTGCCCGGGAACTGCTGGATGACTCTGTGGCAAATGACCGTGCCAGCTATCCGAACGCCACCGACATGATCAATGCCGAGTTCCAGACCGACATTGGTGACGAGGCGCTGCAGGTGTACGCCAAGTACTGGGAAATGCTGAAGTCCGGTCAGTAAGCCTTTCCTGGCGTATCAGCGATCAAAAAAACGGAGGCTTCGGCCTCCGTTTTTGCATCCGGGTTTCACAAAACTGAAATACATGGTCTATAACTTCCTGATAACAAAACGTTAGCGAAACCGCATAACACTGTTTCAGGGGAATGAATGAACATGGCACTGCGCAAGACACGGATATCAGCACTGGCCACCCTGCTGGCCGCCACGACCGCCTCCGGTAACCTTCTGGCTGAAGAACTTCGACTGATCACCTGGGGCGGCTATGCCCCGGATGAGGTGGTGGCCCAGTTCGAAGAAGAGACCGGCATCGATGTGCAAATTACCCTGTCCAACAACGAAGACATGATCTCCAAGCTGCGGGCCACCGGCGGCGCCGGTTTCGACCTGGCCCAGCCCAGCCAGGATCGCATCGTGGGCGTGCAGCGCCAGTTCAACATCTACAAGCCCATCGACTACAGCCGGGTTAATACCGATCAGCTGCAGCCGTCGATGGTCAAGGCCACCCGGGAATCGACAGCCCTGAACGGCCAATCCTTCGGGGTGCCGTCTGTCTGGGGTACCAGTGGTTTGATCGTACACAGCTCGGTGGCAGATACCGTCACCGACTACACCGATCTGTGTGACCCGGCGGTGGCCGGCAAGGTCAGCTACCGGCTCAAGCGCCCGACGCTGATGGGCTTTGCCTTCGCCATGGGCATGGACCCGTTTGCTGCCTATAACGATCGCGATGAGTACCAGTCCATCATGGCGAAAGTGGAAGACAAGCTGATCGACTGCAAGGCCAACGTGAAAACCTACTGGACCGGCGGCGACCAGTTGCTGTCGTTGCTGCGTACCGGTGAAGTGACCGCCGCCATGGCCTGGGATGCCGGTGGCTGGAAGCTGAACGCAGAAAACCCCGAGATCCGCTTTGTGGCCCCGGAATCCGGTGCTTTGGGCTGGATTGATACCTTTGCCATTCCCCGCCGCAGCGAGAACGAAGAGGCCGCCTACAAGTGGATCAACTTCGTGATGCAGCCGGAGATTGCGGCGAAAATTACCAATGCGTCTGGAAACTTCACCGCCTCGAAAGATGCCGACGAGTTTGTGAAAGCCGAGCTGCGGGATGCCTATCGCCTGAGCTTCGATGAAGCCGCCATCAACAACATCAAATGGTATCCGCCGGTACCGCCGGGGCTGGAAGCCATGGAAGGGCAGGTGCTTGATCGCGTGCAGGCTGCAAACTGATTCTTATGGCAACAGAGTCTGACCTGTCCTGTAACGGGCTGATCCGCCGCTTTGGCAAAACCGCAGCGGTGGATCACATCTCGCTGGATGTGCCGGCCGGCACCTTCTTCTCCATTCTGGGGCCTTCCGGCTGCGGCAAGACCACCCTGCTGCGGTTGCTGGCGGGCTTCGACAAGCCGGATGAGGGCGATATCTTCATCCGCGGCCAGCGCATGAATGACGTGCCGCCCAACAAACGCCCGGTGAACATGGTGTTCCAGCACCTGGCGCTGTTCCCCACCATGACCGTCGGCGATAACATCGGCTATGGCCTGAAACGCCGAAAGGTGCCCGTGGCCGAGCGCCGCAAGCGCATTGCCCGGGTGCTGGAGCAGGTGGGCCTGCCCGGGCTGGAGCACCGTAACCCGCAGGAACTCTCCGGCGGCCAGCGCCAGAGGGTGGCTTTGGCCCGTTGCCTGGTGCTGGAGCCCACCCTGCTGTTGCTGGATGAGCCGCTTGGTGCGCTGGACCTGAAGTTACGGGAACAGATGAAGGTGGAGCTGAAGCACCTGCAGAAGCAGTTCGGCACCACCTTTGTTTACATCACCCACGACCAGTCCGAGGCCATGGTGATGTCGGACCAGGTGGCGGTAATGAAAAGCGGCCGCTTTGAACAGGTGGCGCCGCCGGAGGAGCTGTACCGGGAACCCGCCACACCCTTTGTGGCGGGGTTTGTGGGGGATAACAACCGGCTCTCCGGAGAGGTCGTCACCCTGGCGGACAACATGGCCGATATCCGGCTGGATAACGGCGAAGTGGTCCGGGGCCGGCTTGCCGCCAACGGGCTGTCCAGCGGTGACCGGGCCGAGTTGTATGTGCGCCCGGAATCCCTGATGTTCACCGGTGAGGCCCTGAAAGACGGTTTCAGTGCCATGCAGGCGAAGGTACTGACCACCCTGTTTGACGGTGCCAACAGCCGGGTTGAGGCAGAAAACGGCGGCCAGCCGGTGTTTGCCCGCCTGCCGCAGGACGGCACGGCACCGCGCCTGACCACCGGTGCGGAGATCCGCCTGGCCTGGGATCCGAAACTGGCGCGGGTCTACGGAGCCGGTCAGTCGTGAATGCCTCTGCCAGCCGTTTGTCCCTCTGGTTGCTGTTAACGCCGTTTCTACTCTGGATTGTGTTGCTGGTTCTGGTGCCGCACCTGCAGATGCTACGCGTGTCGTTTCAGGTGCGGGAAAGCTGGGATACCCTGGCCTGGGGGCTGGAGCAGTATCAGAATTTCTTCAGCGAATCCTATTACTGGCGAACCTTCGTGCGTACCGGGGTGATGTCGCTGTTCACCACCTTCCTGACCCTGCTGATTGCCTTCCCCATTGCCTGGTACATTGCCCGCCTGGCCCGGGGCCGGAGCAAGGGCATCCTGTTCCTGGCTTGCCTGATCCCGTTCTGGGCCAGTGAGTTAGTGCGTACTTACGGCTGGATGATCCTGCTGCGGGAAAGCGGCCTGTTCAGCTCCTGGCTGCAGGCGCTGGGCTGGGTCGACGGCCCAGTGGAGATGCTTTACAACGATGTGGCGGTGATCATCGGCCTGGTCTACAACGGTCTGTTGTTTATGGTGGTGCCACTGGTCACCACACTGGATGGTATGGACGAGAACCTGGTGGAAGCCGGTTACGACCTGGGCGGCGGCCACGCCACCGTGCTGCGGGAAGTGGTCATTCCCTGGGCCATGCCGGGCATTGTTTCCGGCTGTATCGTGGTGTTCATGCTCACTCTCGGCAGTTACCTGACACCGATACTGATGGGCGGCAAGGACAGCGCCTGGTTTACCGAACAGATTTTCACCCAGTTTATTACCCGCTTTAACTGGGAGCAGGGTGCCGCACTGGGGGTCTTGCTGCTGGTGTTGTCATCACTGATGGTGTGGCTTGGCCTGAAACTGACCGGCCAGTCACTGCGCAAGGTGATGGGGTGATGCCATGATCCGTTCCGTGCCCCGGTCCCGGTTGTTTGACGCCCTCTACCTGGGCTACCTGGTGGCGTTCTTTGTGTACCTGGCCCTGCCGCTGCTGGTAACGGCCGTGTTTGCCTTCAACGACTCACCCTTTCCGTCATTGCCATGGCAGGGCTTTACCCTGGACTGGTACCTGGCCGATGGCAGTGAGGGGCGTACCGGGCTGTTTCATGATGACAGTCTGCTCGGCGCCCTCTGGGTCAGCACCAAGATAGCGTTCTGGGTCACCCTGGCCAGTGTGGCGCTGGGTTGCGTGAATGCTGTGCTGTTCGAGCGCTTGCAGTTCCGGGGTAAGGAATTCCTGTATCTGTTAATGCTGTTGCCGCTGGTGATTCCCGGGGTCATTCTGGGGGTATCCATCCTGGTGTTCTACAGTGGCACCGCCAATGAGGTGTCGCGGCTTTGGGGTATCGAACTGGATGTGTTTCGGCCCGGTATGCCCCTGGTGGTGATGGGCCAGGTGACCTTTATCACCACACTGGCTACCCTGGTGATCGGCGCCCGGTTGCGCAAGTTTGACCGGCAACTGGAGGAAGCCGCCCTGAACCTGGGGGCAACGCCGCTGGTGGCCTGGTTTACCGTTACCTTGCCCTGGTTGCTGCCGTCCATTCTGGGCGCGGCCGCCATGGCGTTCCTGATGTCCTTCGAAAACTTCAACACCACCGTGATGCTCACGGGCAGCGATACGCCGCTCACCGTGGCGCTGTTCAATCGCCTGCGGGAAGGCTCGACACCGGTTCTCAATGCGGTGGCGCTGTTCCTGATGGTGGTGTCGGCCCTGCTGGCCCTGTTTACCCTGCGACAAAAAGGCTCAGGCTAAGCGGGTCTTTTCTAATTACACCGATATCGGGCTGTGGGGCGAGGTGGCCATACTCGACCACCCGGATCTGGTGCTGCACCTGGCCAGTCGCTCGGCGAAGAGCCTGGTAATTGCCACCATTTGCGGACTGATTGCCGAACGGGTCCTGTACCGGGCCAAACATGCCGGCCGCAACCGGGTGGCTGCGGCCGAAGCATGAAGGTCAGTGCCAGATATTGCTGTCGATTTTCTCGTGCAGCTCCGGGTAATCCTTGGATTTGAAGTGAGGCACCAGGCCTTCCTTGCGTTGGGCCAGGTAGTCCTTGGTCAGTTTCACCACGGTACCGGACAGCAGCACGATGGCAATCAGGTTGATGGTCGCCATCAGTCCCATAGAGGCATCGGCCGCGTTGAACACGGTTACCACGGCCTCGTAACCACCCCAGACCACCATGCCCAGTGCCGCCAGGCGCAGAATAGTCAGGCCCAGTGTATTGCCGCCCTTCAGGTACACCAGCGCGTTCTCGGCGTAGGTGTAGTTGGCCACAATAGAGGTAAAGGCAAAGAACAGGATGGCGATGGCAATGAAGTAACCGCCGAAATCCCCGAGGTGAACTTCCATGGCCTGCTGGGTAAGCTGGGTGCCGGTTACGCCGGAACCCGGCTCCAGAACGCCGGCCAGCAGGATCATTACGGCAGTGGCGGTACACACGATAATGGTGTCGATAAACACGCCGAAGGCCTGTACCAGCCCCTGTGAAGACGGGTGGTGCGGAGCAGGTGTGGCCGTGGCGGCGATATTCGGGGCAGAACCCATGCCTGCCTCGTTGGAGAACAAGCCGCGCTTGATGCCGTTGAGCATGGCCGCGGTGATGGAACCGGCCGCGCCACCGGCGGCTTCTTCAAGGCCGAATGCGCTCTTGACGATCATCGCCAGGATGCCCGGCACTTCGGTGATGTTCATGGCCATCACAATCAGTGCCAACAGCACGTAGGCACCGGCCATGAACGGCACCACAAATTCCGCGAAGCGTACAATCTTGCGCAGGCCGCCGAAAATCACGATGCCGGCAAAGAACGCGATCGCAATACCCACGCCCAGTTTCGGTGTACCGAAGGCACCTTCCATGGCATCGGCAATGGAGTTGGCCTGTACTGCGTTGAATACCAGGCCGAAGGAAATGATCAGGCACACCGCAAAGATGGCGGCGGCCCAGGGCGCTTTCAGGCCCTTGGCAATGTAGACCGCCGGGCCGCCCCGGTACTGGCCTTTGCCGTCACGCACCTTGTACAGCTGCGCCAGGGTGCTTTCGGCATAGCCGGTGGCCATGCCTACCAGCGCTACCATCCACATCCAGAAAATGGCACCGGCGCCACCCAGGTAAAGGGCAACCGCCACGCCGGCCAGGTTACCGGTACCGACCCGCGACGCGAGGCTGGTACACAGGGCCTGGAACGGCGAAATACCGTGTACATCGCTCTCGCGGGAACCGCGGATGGCACGGACCATTTCGCCAAAGTTGATGAACTGCAGAAAACCCAGGCGAATGGTAAAGAAAACACCCACGGCCAGCAGGCCGTATACGAGGACATAGCCCCAGAGAATCGAATTGAGAAAATCGACAATTGCAGTCATGGAGTGACGCCTTGTGATTTGTGGATGAAAGTTAACGAAGTCGCGGGGAAGTCTAGCACGGTGAAATTACAGGCAGACTGCGGAAATCCGTGATTGCCGGGCTGCTGGGGATGTGCAGCCCGGCCTGAGTGGTGGCCTCAGACCACCAGTACCGGGCACTTGGCCTGGGAGGCCACCCGGTGGGACACACTGCCGAGGAACATGCCGTCTTTGTCGCTGTTGGTGCCCTTGGTGCCAACCACGATCAGGTCTGCTTCCTTTTCCTGGGCAAACTTCACAATCACCTTGGACGGCCGGCCCGCTTTCACGAAACCGCGCACCTTGGTAGCCCCATGCTCCTTGGCAAACTCCTTGGCGTGGTTCACCACCTCCTTGGCGTAGTCCGACAGCACCTTGTCCGGAATGTCCATGTCATCCGGACGGCCAATCGAGAGCGAGGCCTCGAACAGGCTGTGGTGTTTGTAGACACAGATGATGAAAATTTCCGCATCCGGTATCAGTCGCTGCAGCTCGATGGCCTTGTCCAGGGCCTTCAATGAGGTTTTGGAACCGTCTACGGCAGCCAGAATTCGTTTGAACATACCAGTCTCCTGTCAGTGGCCGGTTGCCCGGTTCAGTCTCGGTAAGCCAGGTCCCGCAGGAACAGCGCAATATCCGGGAAGGCAATGATCAGGCCGGCAGCAGCCACCAGCATGAAAATGAAAGGCGGCGTGCCTTTGATCACTTCCAGGTAGGGCCGCTTGAAAATCGCAATGGCGGTGAAAATATCGCAACCAAACGGTGGTGTGGCAGAGCCGATGGCCACCTGCAGGGTAATCAGTACCCCCACCAGCACCGGGTCCAGCCCGGTGGCCTGGATAGCCGGGGCGAAGATCGGCGTGAGTACCAGGATCACCACAATCGGGTCTACAAACATGCAGGCAATGAAGAAGGCCACACAGATGGCAATCAGCACGCCGACCGGGCCGGCGTCATTCACACCCACTGCTTCAAGAATGCTTTGCGGAATCTGGGCGAAGGAGATAATCCAGGAGAAGCCGTTCCCCACGGCCACCAGGATAAACACCACGGCGGTGATCAGGCCGGTGGACTTGGCAATCCGGTAGACATCGGTGAGTTTGAGCGACCGGAAAATCACAAACTCCAGCAGGAAGGCGTAAAGCACGCATACAGCAGCCGCCTCGGTGGGGCTGAAGATACCGCCGTAGATACCGCCCACGATGATCACCGGGAACATCAGCGGCCAGGACGCATCCCGAACCGACAGTGCCCGCTCCTTCCAGGACGCTTTTGGCTCTGTAGGTACCTGGTTCTTGTAGGCGTAGATCAGGCAGTACACCGAGAACATGAACAGGATCAGCAGGCCGGGGCCGATGCCGGCAATAAACAGCTCGGCAATGGAGGTCTCGGAGATAACCCCGTAGATGATCATGCCGATACTGGGCGGGATCAGGAAGGCGATATCACTGGCGTTGATGATCAGCGCCAGGGTGAAGGGATCGGAATAACCGGCTTTCAGCATCTTGGGGCGCAGGGGCGAGCCTACCGCCACTACCGTCGCCTGGGTTGAGCCGGAAACTGCACCGAACAGGGTGCAGGAGGTGGCGGTACTGATCGCCAGGCCACCTTTTACATGGCCGATGAACGACATGACCATGTTGATCAGCCGGTCGGCCGACTGGCCCCGGGTCATGATATCGGCGGCCAGGATAAACATGGGCACCGCGATCAACGACGCCGGCCGGATGCCACCCATCATCTGCTGGACGAATGTGCCCATCTGGCCGAAGCCGTCAAACATCATTACAAAGCCGAACACCGCAGCGGTGATCAGCGGGATCATCATCGGGAAGCCCAGAAGCAGCAGCCCGATCATGATAATCATCATCATAGTTGCCATGGTGTGAATATCCTTAGTGGTTCGGGTTCATGCGCTTCAGACTTCGGTTTCGGTATCGGCGTAGCCATCCACCACACCCGTCGACAGATAAACGTCTTTACTGGTGAGGTTTTTGATGGCGGTCAGGAAATACTGGATGCCGGTAATGGCAAAACCGACCGGTACCCAGACGTAGATCCACCAGATGGGCAGGCCCAGCGCCGGCAGAATGCGACCACGGCCGTACAGGGTTTCGATGTAGCCGTAGGAGTGGTAGCACAGGAAGAACATCACCACGGAGGTGAACAGGGCAATGAAAATCATCAGAGCCTTGCGGCCCTTGGCAGGAAAGGCATCGTAAACGGCAGACATCCGGATGTGGCGGCCATGGCGGGCAGCGTAGCCGATGCCGGCAAAGGTAATCAGGATAATCAGGATCCGGTTGATCTCGCCGGAGAAAAACAGGCCTTCTCCGAACACAAACCGGGCAATCACGTTAACGCAGGTGTTGACCGCCATGAGGATAACGCCGCCGGCCAGCATGACGGCTTCAATCCTGGCAATCCATTCATCAATAGTGCCCAGAAACCCGGGCAAACCGGATGCATAGGCACCGGTATCGTCTTCCACAGCCTCCTGAGGACGCTCAGACATGGATGGGGTACTCCGAAACAGGTCGCTCCCGGCCGGTAAATTCCCCGGCGGGGCGGGGTTGAACCAGGGCCGGACAACAAGGGGTGGCCGTGGCCACCCCCTGAATCCTGCCGGTTAGTCTTCCTGGACTGCCTTGAGGTCGGCCTTGAACTGGTTCAGCAGTTCCTGACCACTCTCACCGGTCATCTCGATGAACTTGTCTTCCACCTGCGGTGCCCGGGCACGGAAGGCTTCGATCTGTTCTTCGTTCAGACGGGTAACGGTAACCTCGTCGCTGGCAGCCTTGATCTTCTCAAGGGCTTCGTCGGCCAGGCCGTCGATGTGCACGATGATTTCCTCGAACGCGAAGTCCGCAGCATCCCGCACCAGCTTCTTGTCTTCGTCAGACAGGCCGTTGTAGAAATCCTGGTTCGCCATCATGGCGGTGGTGAACCAGCCGTGGCCGGTGAATACCAGGTTCGGAGATACTTCGTACAGGCCGCCGGACTCGATCCAGAAAATCGGGTTTTCCTGGCCCTGGATCATGTTGGTCTGCAGGGCACCGTACACTTCACCCCAGGGCAGCGGGGTGGGCGTAGCGCCGAAGGCGGAATAGGTTTCAGACAGAAGCGGGTTGGTCATAACCCGGATCTTCTTGTTCTTGAATTCCTCGGGGGAGGTGACCGGCTCGTCTACGGTCACCACGAATTCACCTTCCGGGTACATCTTCAGCAGTTCCAGGCCCTGCTCGGAGTACAGTTGCGGGAAGTCTTCGTTGATGGCTTTGGACTCACGGAAGAATTCGATCACCGTGTCCATGTCGGTGGGCATCAGGTAGGGAATGAAGAAAATCTGCGCTTCGGGAATCAGTGAGCCGGTAAAACCGGGGGACTGGTTCACGAAGTTGAGGATGCCAGCCTGGGTCTGTTCCATGATGTCGTCAGACTCGCCCAGCTCACCGAAACGGAATACCTGCAGGGTGTGGTCGGAGTTCTCTTCGATGTATTCCTTGAATTTGTAGGCGTAAACGTCTTGAACATCGCCCTCGTATTCTTCGTGGGCGTAGCGCCAGTTGGCTGCATTTACCGCATTGGCTGCGGTCAGACCGGCAAATGCCAGTGCTGAAATACCCGCCAGTTTCCTGAATTTGCTTGTGCTGTTCATCGCGTTGTCTCCGCTCTTTTTTCAGTTAATTCCTTGTTACCTTTTTTTAGACTGGCAAAACAACGCGGTTTTCGCAAGGAAATGACCAAAATCAGGGAATTGGGGCTGGCGATTATTCCGGCATTGCAAGTCTATGAATTCAGGCCTGATTCTGTTTTGTGAAGCAGGCCTGAAGGAACTGCCGGAACTCCCGGGCCACCCTGTCGACACTGTTCTCCAGCCGGTGCCCGTCTGGCAGTACAAGGGTTTCGAGGCGCTGCTCACGGGCCAGTTCCAGAACCGGCATCACCGGTACCACATCATCATCCCAGCCGTGAATGATGCGGGTATAACGGGCGCCGATCAGCGGGCTCGATTGCGGATATTTAGGCAACGCCAGTGCCGGCGCCAGCAGAAAACAGCCCAGTACCGGGGTGGTGGCGCTGGTTTGGGCGCACACCCAGCCACCCATGCTCGAGCCGGCCAGGATGGTCCGCTCCGGCACGGCGCCGGCACTTTCCATGGCGGCTCGCATCTGCTCCAGTCGGACTGCCGGGTCTTTGCTGCTGCGGTGGTCGATGGCCTCGGCCCGCACGCCATCAAACTCTTCCGCCACCGCTTTCAGGGCCTGGATCTTGGTGCTGCCCGGGCCGCTTTCCAGGCCGTGGGACAGAAACACGAAAAACGGTTGTTCGGGCATGTCAGGCTCCGTGGGTTTTATCAGTCCGTTCAGGTCCGGGTTTGGGCCAGGATATCGAGGGCGTGGCGGCGCCTGGCCGGCTCGTAGATATCAACGGTGAACATCAGCTCCTCCACCTGAATATCCGACAGCAGTTCCTCAAGCTGTTGCTTCAGGTCGTCGGCGTTACCAATGACCTGCAAGCCCAGAAAATCCTTAACCCCGGCTTCTTCAGCGGCATTCCACAGGCCATTCATGGACTCCACCGGCGGCTTCATCCACAGCGGCTGGCCACGGAACAGCGACAGAATCCGCTGGTAGCTGGTGGTGCTCAGGAATTTGGCTTCTTCCATGGAGTCCGCCGGTACGGCCGGAATGGCCAGCATGGCGTAGGGCTGCTGCAGCTGCTCGGAAGGCTGGAAATTATCCCGGTACACCCTGAGCGCTTCGCGATACAGGCGCGGTGCAAAGTGGCCGGCAAAGGCGTAGGGCAGCCCGCGCATGGCGGCTAGCTGGGCGCTGTACAGGCTGGAGCCAAGCAGCCAGATCGGCACGTTGGTGCCGGCGCCGGGAATGGCTTTGACCGGCTGGCCCGGCTGCAGCGGCCCGAGCAGGGTTTGCAGGCGGGCAACATCTTCGGGGAACTGTTCCGCGCCCAGCCCCTCCCGGCGCAGTGCCCGGGCGGTAATCTGGTCAGTCCCCGGCGCCCGGCCAAGGCCCAGGTCGATGCGGTCCGGGTACAGGCATTCCAGGGTGCCGAACTGTTCAGCAATCACCAGGGGCGGGTGGTTGGGCAGCATCACGCCACCGGAACCGACGCGGATGCTCTCGGTCTTGCCGGCAATGTGGCCCACCAGTACCGAGGTGGCAGAACTGGTGATGCCTTCCATGTTGTGATGCTCGGCCAGCCAGAAACGCTTGAAACCAAGCTTCTCGGCATGCTGGGCATAGGCCACGCTGTTGGCCAGGGTGGTGGAGACGGAATCGCCTTCGCGGACGGAGGCCAGTTCGAGCAGGGAAAAATCGGGTTTAATGGACATGGAGCTCCGGGATTCTGAAGGACTATCGATAGTGATCAATGAACAATGATGGTTCGGGCCGGTTTCTTCAAGGGCTGGCACGGTAGCGGGGCCGGATTTCCCTGCAAGTGCTAAAGTGCATGAACAGTCTGGCGCTCTGGTTCGTATATACCGGCCGGGATCCTGGAAGTGAAGCGCCTGTTCGGCAATAACCGGCTACCCTTGCAGGCAGGGTATCTGAACCGTTGTACAAGGAACCTTCAATGGCAGAAAGCATCTTTGCCGCTGTGCGTGAACAGATAAAACAGAATGTATCCGACACCCTGAATGCGTTTGGCGATGGCCAGGCGGACTGGGGAGAACTGGCGGTGCATGCCCTTAGCCAGCTTCTGATTTCGGCCTTGTATCTGGGGCTGTTTCTGGTGGTGTACGCCCTGCTGATCAGCATCGTGCGTTTTGCTGTGGGCAAAAAACGGGCGCAGCATCCGTTGTTCAATCATGCCCGTACCGGGATCCGATATCTGTTCGGGCTGGGCGCTTTTCTGGTGATCATGGCCCAGTTCGGTGCGGCGCCGGAATTGTTGAAATCCATGGCCCGGGCCGGGCTGATGGCCTTGGGGTTCTTTGTGGGCTGGCTGGTTGCCGGCCGGCTGATCCGGGAAGCCATGAGCCGCTACCGGCTGGATCCGTCCATCCGGCAGCTGGTGGAAAACCTGTTCTCTGTGCTTACCGCTACCTTTGCGGCGGTCACCGTGCTGGCACAGTTTGGTTTTGATGTGGTGTCGATTGTGGCCGGGCTCGGGATTGTCGGCATTGCGGTGGGCTTTGCGGCTCAGTCGACCCTGTCCAACTTCATTGCCGGCATTACCCTGTTGATCGAACGGCCATTCCGGATTGGCGACTGGGTGACCATCAACGGCCAGGACGGCAAGGTGGTCAAGATAGCCCTGCGCACCACCTGGCTGCGTACCCGGGACAACATTTTCACCATGATTCCCAACGACAGCGTGGCGTCTTCCGATATCGTCAATTACAGTGCCGAGGGCGCGACCCGGCTGAATATTCCGGTGGGCATCGCCTACAAGGAGTCTGCCAAGGCGGCCCGGGAGGTGATCATGCCGGTGCTGTTATCCCATCCGGAAGTGCTGCAAAGCGCCGGTATGGAGCCCCGGGTGGTGCTGAAAAACCTGGGCGATTCCTCGGTAGACCTGGAAGTGAAAATCTGGATTACGCCGGATAACCTGGATGTGCAGCCCAGAATCATGGCCGACGTGCTGGAGCAGATTAAGGAAGCACTGGATGACGCCGGCATCGAGATTCCTTTCCCGCACCTGCAGCTGTTTATTGATGAAGCCAAGGGCCTGAAGCCCCTGGTGGAACCGCTTTACCCGAAACTGGCCGGCAAGTCCTGACCTGCCGGTACGAGGAGAACAAAATGACGGAGCCGACGGGCTACTACGAAGACAACACCACCCTGGCCCAGTACCTGGAGTTCCACTTTGGCGAGAGCTGGCATGGCGAGGCGAACTTCCCGAAAGAGCTAGCGGATGCTGCCATGGAGGCGCTGGATGGCAGGGAGTTCTGCCGGGCGCTGGATATTGGGTGCGCGGTGGGGCGGACCACACTGGAGCTGGCGCGGCATTTTGATCACGTGGATGGCATCGACTTTTCCGAAACGTTTATCCGCAAGTGCAAGGAAGTGGTGCGGGAGGGAGTGGCCCGCTATGCCCGGCGAGAAGAAGGTGAACTGGTCAGTTATCAGGAGCGCTCGCTGGCAGCTCTGGGTTTGTCTGATGCCATGCACCGGGTGGCTTTTCACCAGGGCGATGCCTGCCAGCTGGGTGCGGGTTACCGGGATTACGACCTGGTGCTGGCGGGTAACCTCATTGATCGACTCTATAAACCATCCCTGTTCCTGGAAACCGTTCACGAACGCATAAATGACCTGGGCTTGCTGGTGATCGCTTCCCCGTACACCTGGCTGGAAGAGTACACGCCCAAGGCCGAGTGGGTTGGCGGTATCCTGAAAGATGGCAAACCTTACACCACACTGGATGGCCTGAAGGATATGCTGGCGCCCCACTTCCGAATGCTGGGCGAACCCAGGAGCCTGCCTTTTGTCATTCGCGAGACCCGCAACAAATTCCAGCACAGTTTCTCTGAGTTGACGGTCTGGGAAAAATTACCGGATTAACCGCGATGTCACGAAAGGGTCATATAGAACGGGTATTCTGAGGATTCATCAGGACAATGCATTGTGTTGGTGCATCGTGTGATTGCTTCAGCCGGGGACTCCCCGGCTTTTTTACGCCTGGTGTTTTTTGCCGGAACTGTCCCGGCGAAGGGCCCGTTCCCGACGGCGCTCGCTTTCCGTGTTTTCCTCAATGGTTTTCTGCACAAATTCGATATGCTCTCCGGCTATTGCCCGTGCCGCCTCGGCCCGGCCTTCCACAATCGCGGTAAACAGTTTCTGATGCTGGCTGATCAGGCCCGTCCGGGTGGCGGCTTCCTTGGAGTACATCCCGCCGATGTTGGTGACAATATTGTTCTTCAGCAGGCTGAACAGGTTGCGCATGGTGTGTAGCAGCACCACGTTGTGGCTGGCTTCGGCAATGGCCAGATGAAAGCCGGCATCCGCCGCGCCTTCCTGCTCGATGTTTTCTTTGGAAGGGGTCTGGTAGCAGGCATCAAGGTCCTGCCAGGCCTTGGTCAGGCGCGCCTTGTCAACTTCAGTCGCCCGCTGCGCCGCGTAGTAGGCGCAGTCTGCTTCCAGGGTGCGCCGGAACTCCAGCAGGTCTCGGTGGGCTTCGGGTCGGTTTTCCAGCAGCTGAACAAGGGGATCACTGAAGCTTGCCCCCAGGCTTTCGGTTACAAAATTTCCGCCACCCTGGCGGCTGATCAGCAGGCCTTTCGCTGCGAGCTTTTGCACCGCTTCCCGTAACGATGGCCTGGAAACCCCAAACTGCTCGGCCAGTGTCCGCTCAGGTGGCAGGCGCTGGCCGGGCTTCAGGGTGCCTTCGAGAATCATGGTTTCCAGCTGTTCGACAATGGTGTCTGCCAGGCGTTTCGGGGCGATCTGGTTGATCGACATAGGGCTCCGGAGTTCACGGATTAAATTGGTCTTACCAAAAAAAACTGACTGCCTTTGTACTTGTTTTAACAGCAAAACAGCAAGCCCTTAAGACCAATGTCTTAGTTTGGGGTTTTGACAGTCTTTAATCGCTCAAATACTGTGCTTGGATCAGATTTGTCAATTGGTAATACCAATTATTCAAAAATAGAGCCCAATAACAAGACTCTGGAGAAAACCATGTCATCCGGATTACTCGCCCTGCTGGCATTTGCCCCCATTCTGTTGGCCGGAATTCTGCTTCTCGGCCTGCGATGGCCCGCCCGAACTGCCATGCCTGTTGTCTTTCTGGCAACGGCCGTACTTGGCTATACCGCCTGGGACATGACCCTGAACCGAATTTTCGCCTCGACCCTGCAGGGACTGGTGATCACGATCGGTGTGTTGTGGATTATCTTCGGCGCCATTTTGCTGCTGAATACCCTCAAACACTCGGGAGCCATTGCTACTATTCGCTCTGGTTTTACCAATATCACGCCGGACCGGCGGATCCAGGCCATTATCATTGTCTGGCTGTTTGGCAGTTTTATTGAAGGCGCATCCGGTTTCGGTACGCCGGCAGCCATTGTGGCGCCGTTACTGGTGGCGGTAGGTTTTCCGGCCATGGCGGCGGTTATGCTCGGGATGATGGTGCAGAGCACGCCGGTGTCGTTTGGCGCGGTCGGCACACCGATCATTGTCGGTGTGACCACGGGGCTGGACGAGGCCACGATCAGTGGCCAGCTTGAGGCTGCGGGTTCCAGTTGGGAAGCCTACCTGCAGCTGATTACCTCCGAAGTTGCCATTACCCACGCCATTGCTGGCGTGATCATGCCGCTGCTGATGGCGGTGATGATGACCCGTTTCTTCGGCCAGAACAAAAGCTGGAAGGAAGGTCTGGAAGTGTTGCCGTTTGCCCTGTTTGCAGGCGTTGCCTTCGTGGTGCCCTATGCCATCACGGGTATACTGATGGGGCCGGAGTTTCCGTCGTTGCTGGGTGGCCTGATTGGCCTGGCGATTGTCACGTTTGCGGCCAGGAAGGGCTTTCTGATTCCGAAGAAAACCTGGGACTTTGCCGAGCGTGAAGACTGGCCGGCCGAGTGGGTTGGCAAACTGGAAATGAAGCTGGAAGACATCGCCGCCCATCCCATGAGTGGCGTTCGTGCCTGGCTTCCGTATGTGCTGATGGGTGCAATTCTGGTGATCAGCCGCACGGTAGCGCCGGTGAAAGACTTCTTCGTCAGCATTGGCGTATCCTTCTCGAACATTCTGGGTGAGGCCGGGGTCAGCGCCGGTGTGCAGCCACTGTATCTGCCTGGCGGCATTCTGGTGATGGTGGTGATTGCCACCTTCTTCATCCACCGGATGAGCACCAGGGCCATGGGTGAAGCCCTGAAAGAGTCGGGCGGGGTGTTGCTCAGCGCGGGCTTTGTACTGCTGTTCACCATTCCGATGGTGCGGATCATGATCAACTCCGGCGTCAACCTGGCCGACCTGCCAAGCATGCCGCTGGCCATGGCCACCTGGGTGGCGGATTCTGTGGGCGGCATCTATCCCTTCCTGGCGCCTACGGTCGGTGCGTTGGGTGCTTTCCTTGCCGGCTCCAATACCGTATCGAACATGATGTTCAGCCAGTTCCAGTTTGGTGTTGCCCAGGGCCTCGGGTTGTCTACCGCACTGATGGTGGCGGTGCAGGCTGTTGGTGCGGCTGCCGGTAACATGATCGCGATTCACAATGTGGTGGCGGCTTCGGCGACGGTTGGTTTGCTGGGCCGTGAAGGCCAGACCCTGCGCAAAACCATTCGCCCGACTATCTACTATCTTGTAGTAACCGGTGGGGTTGCCCTGGTGGCCGCCTATATTCTGGGCGTTACCGACCCCCTGATGAACTGACCTGAAACAACGGGCAGGGCTGCTCCGCAGCCCGCAGAACCCGGAGGCAATGACTGATGAGTGAGCTGTTCTACGACGCCGCCCCCAATGCCACCCGCGTGGCTCCTGAACGACCCGGGCCACGAACGTATCCGGCCAAGCCGGCCGAGGTCACGCTGTTCGGCACCTGCGTGGTGGACCTCTTCTTCCCGGAAGCCGGCCTGGACGCTATCCGCCTGCTGGAGCGGGAAGGCATTCGCGTGCACTTTCCACAGGAACAATCCTGCTGCGGCCAGCCGGCCTGGACCTCCGGCTACGTGAACGAGGCCCGGGAGGTGGCACGGGCACAGCTCAACCTGCTCGACAACGGCTTGCCGGTGGTCGTCCCCTCGGGCTCCTGTGCCGGCATGTTCCGGCAGCACTACCGGGAAGTGTTTGCGGAAGAACCCGATACCCTGAAACGTGTGGATAACCTGGCCGAGCGTACTTTTGAACTGACCGAGTTTCTGCTGCACGTATGCAAGGTGGACTGGCAGGATCTCGGCCAGCCCACGCAGATTGCCCTGCACACGTCCTGCTCTGCCCGCCGGGAAATGAACACCCACCTGCACGCGCGGGAGTTGCTGGGTAAGCTGGCGAATGTCGAGCGGCTGGACCACGATCATGAAAGCGAATGTTGCGGCTTTGGTGGCACCTTCTCTGTACGCATGCCGGAAGTGTCCGGAGCCATGGTCCTCGATAAAACCCGTTCGTTGCGGGAATCCGGTGCAGCGGAAATGGTGACCGCCGATGGCGGCTGCCTGCTCAACATCAACGGCTCCCTGGAAAAACAGAAACAGACGTTCCGGGGCCGGCATCTGGCCAGCTTTCTATGGGAGCGGGTGAGCGGAGAGGTGAAACCATGAGCCAGCGTATACCGGTAAAAGAGCTCACCGATAGCTTCCGTGGCCGCGCGGTGGGCGCCCTGGCCGACGACCAGCTGCGCACCAACTTCCGGGTCGCTATGGACTCGCTGATGAAAAAGCGGGCCGATGCTTTTCCGGACGAGGAAGAGCGTGAAGGCCTGCGGGAACTCGGCAACCATATCAAGGCCCGGGCGCTGTCCCGGTTGCCGGATTTGCTTGAACAACTGGAAACCAGGCTGACCGCCAACGGTGTCAAGGTCCACTGGGCGGAGACTACCGAAGAGGCCAACCGGATTGTCCACTCCATCATTGAGGCGAAGCAGGGCTCTCAGGTGGTGAAGGGCAAATCCATGGTCAGCGAAGAAATGGAAATGAACGACTACCTGGCCGAACGCAACATCGAGTGCCTGGAGTCGGACATGGGCGAGTACATCGTCCAGCTGGATGGCGAAAAGCCCTCCCACATCATCATGCCGGCGATTCACAAGAACCGCTTTCAGGTCTCCAAACTGTTCCACGACAAACTGGGCGTGGATGAGACCGAGGATGTGAACGAACTGATCCAGATTGGCCGCCGCACCCTGCGCCAGAAATTCCTTGAAGCGGATGTCGGGGTCTCCGGCGTCAACTTCGCCATTGCCGAAACCGGCACCTTGCTGCTGGTGGAGAACGAAGGCAATGGCCGCATGAGCACCACGGCGCCGCCGGTGCACATTGCGGTGACCGGTATCGAAAAGGTGGTGGAGAACCTGCGGGACGTGGTGCCCCTGTTGTCCTTGCTGACCCGTTCCGCATTGGGCCAGCCGATCACCACTTACGTGAACATGATTTCCGGCCCGCGCAAGGCGGATGAGCTGGATGGTCCGGAGGAAGTTCACCTGGTGCTGCTGGACAATGGCCGCAGCGGTGCTTTCGCTGATGCCCAGCTGCGCCAGACCCTGAACTGCATTCGCTGTGGCGCCTGTATGAACCACTGCCCGGTGTATACCCGGGTGGGTGGCCACACCTACGGTGAGGTGTATCCGGGGCCGATCGGCAAGATTATTACGCCGCACATGGTCGGGTTGCACAAGGTACCGGACCACCCGAGCGCGTCTTCCTTGTGTGGCGCCTGTGGTGAGGTGTGTCCGGTGAAGATTCCGATCCCGGAAATGCTACAGCGGTTGCGCCAGGAAAACGTGAAAAGCCCCGCTGAACAGCCGAAAGTGAAAGACGGCGGCGCCAAGTATTCCCGCAAGGAGCGGGCGATCTGGAGCTTCTGGGCCAGGCTGAATACTTCGCCAGTGTTCTACCGGCTGTTCCTGTGGGGAGCGACCCGTTTTGGCAAACTTGCACCGAAAAACGTCGGCCCCTGGACCGAGAACCACTCGGCGCCGGTGCCGGCTCGCCGGTCTTTGCATGACCTGGCCAAAGCCCATTTGAACCAGGGGGATCAGCGATGAGCGCCCGCCGTAACATTCTGAACAAGCTCCGCGCTGGCCTGGCCGGCACTACGCCCCGGCCGGATGATTTCGATGAAGGGTTGGTCACCCGGCCATGGCAATACGCGCCGGAGGACAGGATTACCCGGCTGCGTTCGCTGATGGAAGCGGTGCACACCGAAATTCACCAGCTGACCTGCGCCGAGTGGCCGGCAAAAGTTCAGGAACTGCTGGAACATCGCGGCCTGAAAAACCTGCTCTATGCCCCGGCTACCGACCACGGCCAGACGTTGTCGGAACACTGGCAGCAAAGCAATGCCGCCCCCGAATTGCTGGCCTACGACCGGCCCATCGAGGAATGGAAAGAGGAGCTGTTCTGGCAGGTGGATGCCAGCGTCACCGGCACTGTGGGAGGCATTGCAGCTACCGGCTCACTGGTGCTCTGGCCGGACCGCCATGAGCCGCGCCTGATGAGCCTGCTGCCGCCGCTGCACATTGCCCTGCTCAAGGCCAGTGAAGTGGAAGACAACCTGTATGGCATGATGCAAAAACAGAACTGGTCTGCGGGTATGCCGACCAATCTTTTGCTGGTTTCAGGCCCGTCGAAGACCGCCGATATCGAACAGGTGCTGGCTTACGGGGCCCATGGCCCGAAAGAGCTGGTGGTCCTCATCCTTGAGGACGCCTGAGGGCGGGGTTATTTAACCCCGAAGCCCCGCTTGTTCAGGAAATCCTTCATGTGCGGCCGGAGCTTGCTGGTAAACAGCGGCTTCAGCTGCTCGGACCAGTTGGTGTCCTTATTGCCGCCGGTGCGTTCCTGGTAGTACTGGTGCATGGTGTCGTCAAAGCTGGCCACCAGGGCTTCATCGTCAGAATCGTCGTAGGCGTCTTGTTTCAGGATGGCGGCCAGGGGCAGCCGAGGTTTCACTTCCGGATCCTGGTCCGGGTAGCCGAGGCACAGGCCAAATACCGGGTACACATGTTCCGGCAGGTTGAGCAGTTCGCTGACTTCCTGCGGGTTGTTGCGAATGCCGCCGATATAGCAGATGCCCAGCCCTTCGGATTCAGCCGCTACCACCACATTCTGGGCGATCAGTGCGGCGTCAACGCTGGCTACCAGCAGCTGCTCGGTCATGCCCCGGACCACCTCGGCGCCGGCTTTCTCGGCGGATTCCGTAGCGCGCTTCATATCGGCGCAGAACACCAGAAAGTCCGAACAGGTTTCGATATAGGCCTGGCCGCCGGCCAGTTCAGCCAGCTTCTTCCGCTTTTCCGGATTGACCACGTGAATAATGGTGTAGGCCTGCACGTGGTTGGAGGTGGCGGCACACTGGCCGGCGCGGATCAGTTCTTCAAACAGCTCCCGGGGAATCTGTTGATCCTTGAACTTGCGGATGGAACGGTGGGATTTCAGGAGTTCAATGGTCGGATTCATAGCCCCTCGTCTGAGTCAGGAAAAAAGAGACGATAGCTTGCTTAACAGAGCGGGCGCAACCGGACGAAGGTGGGTAGTTGCCGCAGCGGGCTGGCCACAGACACAAAAAAGGCGCGCCGGGTGGCGCGCCTTGGCAGGGGGAACGAATCCGGTAATTACGGAATCATGTCCACCGGCTTGGGAGTGTCCGCAGTGCTCGGCGGCAGCACCGGATAGGTGACCTCCGGAATGTTGCCGGTCAGGGTTTTGAGGAACGCCACGATGGATTTCACTTCGCTGTCGTTCAGTTCGGTACCCAGTTGGGCAGTGCCCATAACCGCAACGGCTTCTTCCAGGCTCCAGACGGCGCCGGAGTGGAAATACGGCGCGGTCAGTTCGATGTTGCGCAGTGGTGATGCCCGGAAGACATACTCGTCAGAGGCGGTTTCGGTTACGGAGAAACGGCCCTTGTCGCCAGCGGGCAGGATTTCAGCACCGGGCTTGGCTACCAGGCCGAACGGATAGTAGTTCTGGCCGCCGACGTTCATGCCACTGTGGCAGGCGGTACAGCCGCGATCCATAAACAGGGCCAGGCCTTCTTTTTCCTTCTCGTTCAGGGCAGCAGAGTCTCCACGCAGGTATTTGTCGAAAGGCGCTTCCGGTGTGATTAGCGTTGCTTCATAGGCTTCGATGGCGACCGCCATGTTATCGAAGGTGACCGGGTTGTCCTGGCCCGGGAAGGCATCTTCGAAGCGTTCGATATACTCGGGCATGCTCTTGAGGGTGGAAACCACGCGATCCGGGGTGCTGCTCATCTCAACACCGGCCTGTACCGGCCCTTTCGCCTGTTCGGCCAGGTCTGCGGCGCGGCCATCCCAGAACTGTGCTGCGTTGAATACCGCGTTGAACACGGTCGGAGAGTTACGGGGGCCTTTCTGCCAGCCGTGGCCGATAGAGGTGGGTAATTCGTCATCGCCGCCCAGGCCTACGTTGTGGCAGGTGTTACAGCTGATCAGGTGGCTGGAAGACAGGCGCGGTTCAAAGAACAGCATCTTGCCCAGCTCTACCTTGGCCTGCGTCAGTTCATTACCGTCGATTACCGGCGGGTACTTCGGAATTGGCTCGAACATACTGTTGGCACGATCCATCAGATCGTCTGCCATTGCCGATCCGGCCATCATTCCCAAACCCAGGGCCAGCGCTTTTACTAGGGGGCGTTTGATCATCGTTCTCTCCTTATGAGACAAGTTGGTCTCCCTTTACTAAAGCTAACAAAACCTGCTGGATGTGCACGGAAAATCGGCAGGTTTCGGTCATGAAATTAATGTCCGTCAATTTGTAAATTTTGTCTGGAAAAACAGGGCATAGGTGCGACATTTCGTCGCTGAAGCGGTGGCCGTACTTGCTGCTAAAGCTCGGGTTATATCGTTATGCTCTTTTGGTGAAGCTTAGCCAACGACTCAGGGGAGTGTGATGAAAAAGAAACGGGTATGCCGGATAACGTTGAAGAATTCCAGCGTGTTGGCAGTGATTCCGGAGGAACGTGACCGGTGATTCCGGCATCGTGACCGGCGATTCCGGAAAAACGCCCGAAATCGGTCACGTTCAAACGGAATGGGTGGTCACGATGGGCCGGAATACGCACACCCACCGGGATTCATTGACCTGAAGCAAAATCTCCCCACTGGTAACAGCGTTTACTGTCATCAATATCAGGAGGGAGGTCCCATGAACATGAATACTCAGGTTTCAACTCAACCCAGGTCTACTGTGATCGGTCGCCTTGCTGACCGGTTGATCGCCGGCCAGTATCAGATGGCTGTAAAGTCCCTGCAGATGGAAGCCCCGGATGCGCTGGAGCAGATAGTTGCTCAGGCCGATCCGGCCCTGGATTCCTCCGTTGCTGCTGAAATCGAGCGTCTTTTGAGAACCGGTGGTGCACCGTTTGTGCGTTTTGAAAAGACCCTGATGCCGCAGATGCAGGCACGTTTCGGCGTTACCGAAGAACAGATGGGCGCTCTGGAAGCCAGAGAGCTGACGGCTATGAAGAAGCGTTGTAATTCCTGCTCGGAAGCAGCCCGCTGCTGGCAGGCGCTGCGTGGCGGGGAGTCTGCTGAGCGGTGTCGGGAGTTTTGTCCGAATGCAGATACCTTTGATCGGCTTTGAAGCATAGCCCGGTACTTCTTTGACCATCAAAAAGGCCTGAGAAACCTCAGGCCTTTTTGCTATCTCAGAAGAGCAATTCCGGCAACCAGGTTGCGATCTCCGGGAAGATCATAATCAGTATGATCCCAACGATTTCTACCAGTACAAACGGAATGATCGACTTGTAGATATCGTTCATGGTGACCGACGGAGGCACGACACCTTTCAGGTAGAACAGGTTGAAACCAAAGGGTGGCGTCTTGTAACCGATCTCCATGTTGATCACGAACAGAATGCCGAACCAGATTGGGTCAAACCCTAATGCCGTGATAATCGGAATAAATACCGGCAGAGTGATCATCATAATGCCGACAGGGTCCAGAACCATCCCCAGGAAGAAGATGATGACCATCATCGCAATAATGGTGCCCCAGGCTCCACCCGGGATCATGGCCATAATGCTTTCAATCAGGGCCTGGGCTCCCATGCTTTGATAGGCAGAGCTGAATGCGTGGGCCGAAAACAGGATCCACATGGTCAAGCCAGTCAGCTTGAGGGTGCGGATCGCGGCTTCATTCAGTACTGACCATTTGAACTCGCCGTAGACCGCTGCTGAAATCAGCGCACCGAGGACACCCATGGCTGCGGCTTCTGTGGGTGTAGTGAGTCCGCCCATGATGGAGCCCAGTACCATTCCCACCACACTGATCGGCAGGAGAACAGAGCGCAGGGCGCGGAACTTTTCAGGCCAGGATGCCCGGTCGTCTTTAGGAAGCGCCGGTGCCAGGTCCGGTTGCAGGGCGCAGCGGACAACAATATAGAGGGTGGTGAGTACCATCAGCATAATGCCGGGCATAACACCTGCAGCAAACATCTTGCCTACGGATACACCCGTAATCAGGGCATACAGGATCATCAGGATACTTGGCGGAATCAGAACGCCCCAGCCGCCACCGGTATTGATAACCCCGAGTGCCATCTGCTTGTCGTAACCCCGGGAGAGCATGGAGGGGAGTGCGATCGCACCCATAGCGACCACTGCCGCACCGCTGATGCCCACCATGGCTGCAAATACCGCACAAATACCCAGAGTACCGATGGCCAGGCCGCCCCGGAGGCCGCCGAACCAGAGATACATCATGCGGTACAAGTCTCGCGCAACACCTGTGCGTTCGAGAATCATCGCCATGAATACAAACAGTGGTATGGCCACCAATGTAAAGCTTTCCATGGTGCCCCAGATCTGGGAAACCACCATGTAGAAGGAGTCAAAGCCCCAGGTGAAATAAAGAAAAACAACAGACACACCACCCAGCACGAATGCCAGTGGCAGGCCAAGCAGCAGGAAAAACAGCAGCGAACCAAAGAATAGAAGCGTCATGACTTCAATGCTCATTATGCTTCTCCTTCTTCAGAATGGCTTTTCCGCTCAGCGGGGTCGTAATAGCTCAGGTTAAATGCGATGGCGATATCCTCCAGCAACCTCACAATGCCTTGCAGCAGCATCAAAACAGAGGCAACAAAGATGGCTCCCTTGGCTGGCCAGATAGGCGGGTTCCAGGCAGAAAAGGAGGTTTCCCGGCTTTCGAATGACTCAGAGGCCATGTCAAAGCTGAACCAGACCAGCGCCAGCATGAAAATGAAGAACAAAATGGAGGTGAAAATGTCGACAAAGCCCTGGGCTCTCAGCTTCAGCGTCGAGTGCAGCAGATCGACATTCACGTGCCCGCGGTGGGCCATGATGTATCCGCCAGACATTACTGCGTATACACCGAACAGCAGTTGTGTCAGTTCATTTGTCCACACCGAAGGTGAATTGAAAAAATAGCGCAGAGCTACTTCAAGTATCAGAAAGACAAACATGGGAAAGACGATCAGGGCTATACATCGGCCAACGTACTCGTTGAGCCTGGTGACGCCTTTCATGAATGCGCTGACTATGCTCATGGCACTCTCCGGGGGACTTGGGTGTGAACTGAGAAAACAGGCCCCGAGGGTTAATCGGGGCCTGTGGTGTTGCGTTTAAGATCAGAGGTAGCCAAGTTCGCCAAGGAACTGCTTGAGCAGGCTCAGAGCCTTCTTGGCCTCATCGCTGCGCTTGGCTTCTTCATCCCACATGCCCTGGGCGGTCTGGGCAAGCTTCTGCTGAACATCTTCAGGCATCACGTTTACTTCAACACCTTGATCAGCAACGGCTTTGGCCAGGGCGATACGCTCTTTGTACAGATACTGGTTGGTGCGGATCCAGAATTGCTCATCCAGAGCCTGTTTCACCACCTGCTGCAGGTCTTCCGGAAGTTTGTCCAAGGCCTTCTGGCTGACGATGATGACATCAGTGCCGGCGATGTTCAGCGCAGGCTGAACGTGGTATTTGGCAACATCATACAGGCCCATGCTCGCAGCACCCTGGGCAGCACCCCAGTGGGCGCCGTCTACAATGCCGGAATCCAGTGCGGTGTACAGTTCACTGCCCGGGATATAGGAAGCGGAAGCACCGGCTTCGGTCAGGAACTTCTGAAGCGCACCGGAGGAACGGATTTTCAGCCCCGTGAAGTCTTCCCAGCTGTTGATGGGTTTGCTGGTAACCATTTCGGTCGGGTAAACCTTGTCGGTTGCCCAGTAAACGCCAGACTTGGCGGCTTCATCCCGCAGCATTTGTTCGAAGCCCATGTTCTGGTGGAAGTAGGCGGCTTCCCAAACGTTTCGGAATGCGAAGGGCAGGCCAGAAGCAATTCCGGCCAGAGTCATCTTGTCCTGGGCATAACCGGGAGAAATCGTACCCATTTCCAGAATGCCACGACTCACGGCATTGAAGGTTTCTGTGGCCTTGAACATGGCGCCTGCTTCAAACAGCTGGAGCTTGATGCGGCCTTCAGAGCGTTCTTCGATCACATCCTTCAGTCGACCAAGGCTGTCCTGGTAGGAGCTGCTGGAGCCTGGCCAGTGGGACTGAACCTTCCAGGTGTAGGTTTTTTCAGCGTATACAGGTGCGCTGGCGATAACAGCGGATACACCCAGTGTTAACGCGGATGCATAGGTAGTAAGGTTTTTTCTGAATGTGGCAAGGAAGCTCATAGGTTTGCTCCAGTACTTGTTATAGTTGCATTGCTCTTGTTTCGCAGTGCAGAATATAAGACTGCACCGTGAACTGTTGTTGTTCGACTTTATCACAAGATTTGCCATTTGCAATAGGACGTTTTTCTCCTGTTTCAGAGGGGGAGGGCGACACCCAGGAGATGTACATGATTAAGAAATATAGCCAAGAAAAAACGATCCATCTTGTCATAGATCGTCCGGATAAAAAGAACGCCCTAAACCGAAGCATGTATGAGCAGCTGGCAGGTTATGTGCTGGAGGCAAGTTCTGACCAGAACGTGCATGCCGTCGTCATCTCGGGTGCTGAAGGTGTGTTTACCGCCGGTAACGATCTTGATGATTTCCGGGCGCGGGCTACAGACGAAAACCCGAAACCCTCTGCCGGCCTTGCTTTCATTGAAGAATTGATGGCTTGTGATACTCCGGTGATAGCGGCGGTGGAAGGGTTGGCGATTGGTATTGGCACCACTATGTTGCTCCATTGCGACAGCGTGTTTGCGGGGCGCTCGGCCAGGTTCAAAACTGCCTTTGTCGATTTGGGATTGGTGCCGGAGGCTGCTTCAACTGTGACCATGCCATTGCACCTTGGCTCTCGTATGGCTGCTGAATTGCTGTTGCTTGGTGAAACCCTGGATGGCACCCAGGCCGGTGAGTGTGGCCTGGTAAGCCGGGTGGTAGATGATGGGCAGGCTGTGGATTCGGCCCTGGCCCTGGCGGGCAGGCTGGGAGAAAAGCCCCGAGAGGCATTGCGGGCCAGCAAGCGTTTAATGAAGGCGCCATGGCGCGACCAGGTGCAGCAGGCATTGGAGCGGGAGCGCGGTGTGTTCAGTGAGCGCTTGCGTTCCGATGACTGCCGTGATGCCCTGAATCGTATGCAGCGCCGTTAACCGGCGCTGTTTTCCCAGTAAGGCGTTCTTAGCTCCCGCTTCAAGACCTTGCCAATGGTAGAGCGAGGCAGTTCCTGTCGGAACTCTACGGCACTCAGGCGCTGGGTCTTGCCCAGATGCTGGTTGGCCCAGTCCCGGATTTCCTCTTCTGTTTCCTGGCATCCGGATTTCTTTACCACCAGAGTGAGGGGAGTTTCGCCCCATTGGCTGCTGGGTATGCCGATAACCGCAGCATCGGTTACCGCAGGATGGCTGAGGACGACTTTTTCCAGGTCTACAGCGTAGATGTTGAAGCCGCCGGAAATAATCATGTCTTTCCTGCGGTCGAGAATATGGACAAAGCCGTCTTCGTCAATGCGGCCCATATCGCCGCTGCGATAAAAGGTAAGTCCGTCGGGGCTTTGCCACAGCATCTCCCTGGTCTGCTCCGGGCGGTTTACGTAACCCCGCATCATGGAAATCGCGCGCCCGACAATCTCGCCGATCTCACCCTGGGGCAGCTCCTTTCCATCCTCGCTGATCACCCTTACTTCAGCCCCTTCGGTGGGCAGTCCGACGGTATCCCACTTGTCCGGATAGGCAGCGCAGTCGAGGCTGGTGGAAATGCCGCCTTCTGTGAGGCCATAAACCTCCCGGATATTGCCTGGCCAGCGTTTCATGGTTTCGGCGATCACATGGGCCCGTAGCGGTGCACTGGTACAGAGCTTGAGCTTGAAGCTTGAAAGGTCAAACTGGTCGAAGTCCGGAACCGCCAATATGCGCTCAAACTGCACGGGTACCAGCATGGCGTGGGTGACTTTGTGCTGTTCTGCCAGTTCAAGGAAGCGACGGGCATCAAACTTGGCCATCAGCACCAGGGTGCCGCCATAGAAAATGGTCGGTAGCACCGATACCAGGGTGGTGTTGGAGTACATTGGTGTCGATACAAGGTTAATGGCTTCACCGTTGAGCCCGAACCGGCTCATCCTGACCATTTGTCGCTGGCGGAAGCGGTAGTCGTGGAGTATGCCCTTGGGAGTTCCGGTCGTGCCTGAACTGTAAATGATGTTGAACGGATCGTTCAGCGTTACCGGCGCCGGGTCTGGCTCGGCGGGAATCGAGCCCAGCCAGTCCTTCAGGTGCTGCCCGGCGGCATCGTTGTCCAGCCCAATCACCTCATCCTCATTCAGGCCGGCCCGGGGGCTCGCTTCTGCCCAGATATCGAGGTTTTTACGGGAAACGAACAGGAATTTGGAGCCGCAGTCACGAATCATCAGAGCCAGGGACTCGCCGCTGGCCATACCGGAAAGCGGTACCATGCAGCCACCCGCCACCAGGGTTCCCAGATAGAGGGCCACCATTTCCCTGCTGTTTTCCGACAAGGCCGCAACGCAGTCGCCTTTTTTAAGGCCGGCTTGTCGCAGCCTGTTGGCAATGCGGTTGACCTCATGCAGCAGGCCGGCCCAGCTGAGTGCTCCCTTTTCGTCGATGATTGCGGTCTTGTCGCCTTGTCCGCTGGCAAAGGCCTGAATACGAAAACCGATGGCCTCCATGGCTTCGCCGGAGTCAGTGGGAGCGTATACGGGCATTTCGTCAAATCGCGTTTTCATTTTGTCATCCTTTGATGTTGTAGTTTTGCTAGATGAAATTAACTTCCAATTATATTGACTCATAACCGTTGTGCGTGACAAATTATCTGGAAAGCAAAATAGAACACACAAAAATAAATCATGTTAGCGAGGGGGAATTTCATGGGGCGATTTGATCAGCGAGTGGCAATCGTCGCCGGGGCCGGAAGTGGTATCGGGCGGGCAACCGCACTCAGGCTGGGTCGCGAAGGGGCATCCGTTGTGCTTGTTGATGTCGCCGAGGGCGGCTTGCTCGAAACCGAGAATCAGATGGCCGATGGTGTATCTGTGCTGCGTCGGGTGGCAGATGTTGCGGATGAGGCTGCGGTAACTGCCCTGGTAGCCGAAACCATGAAGACCTTTGGCCAGATTGATGTGCTGTGCAATATCGCCGGTATCGCCAGTATTTCCGGAGCCCATCCGCCGGTCACCGAGAACAGTCGTGACGAGTGGGAGAAAGTGCTCGCTGTAAACCTGCTGGGAACCATGCTGACGATAAAGCACGTTGCACCTCACATGCAGGCCCGCAAGAAGGGCAGCATTGTCAATACCGCATCGGTTGCCGGTATTCGTTCGGGGGCTGGAGGCAATGCCTACAGCGCATCAAAGGCCGGCGTGATCAACCTGACCATGACCGCAGCCTGTGACCTGGGGCTGGACAACGTGCGGGTAAACGCAGTTTGTCCCGGGCTGGTTGAAACCGGTATGACCCAGAAAGTCTTTGACTATGCCCGGGCACACGAAAAGGCCCACAAGCTCGGCTCCCGTTGTGAGTTGCGCCGTTATGGCGATCCTGCGGAAATTGCTGCCGCCATCCTTTTTCTCGCCAGTGACGATGCAAGTTACATTACCGGCCAGGCCCTGGCCGTTGATGGCGGCAACACAGCGTCCCTCAACCTGCCAGGAATGAAAGTCTGATGAGCAACAGTAGTCTGCACATTACCGGTGGCAAAGACTTGCCGGGTTTTCACAACATGCTGGGCTACCGGCAGGTATCGTGGGAAGAAAACGAGGCCGTGATCGAGCTGGAAATCCAGGCGGATCACCTGAATCTGGGTGGTGTGATCCATGGTGGAGTACTGACCTCCCTGCTGGATATTGCCATGGCCGAAGCCGGCACATACTGCCCATACCCCGGGCGCATGCGCAAAGCCATTACGCTTTCGCTGACCACCACGTTTACCGGGCAGTGCACCGGAGGCGTAATCCGGGTGACCGGTCGTAAGCGCGCGGGTGGAAGCAGGATTTTTAACAGTACCGGTGAAGTTCACGACGAGCAGGGCAACCTGCTTGCAATCGGTGAGGGCACTTTCCGGATACGTTCTGGTAGTGAGAAACCTGAAGGCGTTCCCGTCTGAATGCCTGCTAAAGCGATTGCCGGCGTTAGTAGCAGTCGCAAATAATTGAACAGAGAGGAAACGGATATGTTCGAGCTGTCTGACAAGGCCAAGAAACTGCAGGCCGAATTAACCGAGTTCATGAATGCCTATATCTACCCGAATGAAGAAAAGCATCACCATCAGGTGGCAACCGCGGAGAACCGCTGGGCACCGGTTCCGATCATTGAAGAGCTGAAAGAAAAAGCGAAGGCTGCCGGGCTGTGGAACCTGTTCCTGCCAGAAAGTGATCTGGGTGCCGGGCTGACAAACTTCGAGTACGCACACCTGTGCGAGATTATGGGCCGTTCCGAGATGGCTCCCGAGGTATTCAACTGCTCCGCGCCGGACACAGGCAACATGGAAACCATTGCCCGTTACGGTAACGAGGAACAGCAGGAACAGTGGCTGAAGCCGCTTCTGGATGGAAAAATCCGTTCCTGCTTTTCCATGACAGAGCCGGACGTCGCTTCCTCTGACGCAACCAACATTGCTTGCGAGATCCGTCGGGACGGTGACGAGTACGTTATCAACGGTCGTAAGTGGTGGTCTTCAGGTGCCATGACCACCACCAGCAAGATTGCCATCGTTATGGGCAAAACCGATCCCACCGCTCCCAAGCACCAGCAGCAGTCGATGATTCTGGTGCCACTGGATGCACCCGGGGTGAAAATGATTCGCCCGCTGACGGTATTCGGTTATGACCATGCGCCGCACGGCCACGCCGAGATTCACTACGACAACGTGCGTGTACCGGTCAGTAATATCCTGCTGGGTGAAGGTCGCGGCTTTGAAATCGCCCAGGGGCGCCTCGGGCCGGGCCGTATCCACCATTGCATGCGCACCATCGGTGTCGCCGAGCGTGCGCTGGAGCTGATGTGCAAGCGCGCGAATGCCCGTGAGGCCTTTGGTCGCCCGCTGTCCGAATTTGATTCCATCCGGAAAGACATTGCCCGTAGTCGCATCGACATCGAGCAAGCTCGCCTCATGACCCTCAAGGCTGCCCATATGATGGATACCGTAGGCAACAAAGTGGCCCGTCAGGAAATTGCCATGATCAAGGTGATTGCCCCGAGCATGGCCCTGAAAGTTATCGATCGTGCAATTCAGGTGCACGGTGGTGCTGGCGTCAGCCAGGACACCTTCCTGGCGTCGGCCTGGGCGAAAGTCCGTACCCTGCGCCTGGCAGACGGCCCGGATGAGGTTCACCTGGATTCCGTCGCCAAACTTGAATTGCGTCAGTACCGCTGAAACAGCTGTTACCCAGAGTAATAAGGATTCGGAAATGACTAATCCATTATTTGATATGACCGGGAAAGTGGCTGTTATCACAGGGTCCACCAAGGGCATTGGCCGGGCCATTGCCGAAGAAATGGCCCGCTGTGGCGCCCGGGTTGTGATATCCAGCCGTAAGGCGGAAGCCTGTGAACAGGTAGCCAGTGAAATGCGGGCCCAGGGCTTTGATGCCATGGCCATCGCTTGTCACGTCGGCAAGAAGGAGGACCTGCAAAACCTGGTCGACAAAACTAACGAAGCCTGGGGCACCATCGACGTTCTGGTTTGCAACGCCGCGACCAACCCGGTTTATGGTCCGACCGCTGAGATGACCGACGACGCCTGGGACAAGATCATGGACACCAACGTCAAGGGAACCTTCTGGCTCACCAATATGGTGCTGCCACAGATGGCCGAAAAGGGCTCAGGTTCTGTGGTGCTGCTGTCCAGTATTGCCGGTATTCGCGGCAACACCACTATCGGCACTTACGGTGTGTCCAAGGCGGCAGAAGCTGCCCTGGCACGCAACCTGGCCGTTGAGTGGGGGCCGAAGGGTATCCGTGTGAACAGCATTGCGCCGGGCCTGATCAAGACCGATTTTGCCAAGGCGCTTTGGGAAGACCCGGTTCGCGTAAAGCGGGCAGAAGACAAAACCCCGCTTCGGCGCATCGGTGATCCGATCGATATTGCCGGCCTGGCTGTTTTCCTGGCGACCCCGGCCAGTGCCTACATTACCGGGCAGGTGATTGTTGCCGACGGTGGTGAAACCATCTGCTGATACCGGGAAACCGCAACACCCCTGCCGCCGGGCCCTGTCTGGCGCCAGGGGTTATCAGAACATAACGACAAGAGATAATCATGAGCATGACTCCAGAGCTGGTAGCGGTTCTGCCAGCCCACAAATTCGATGAAGCCCGCCTGCTCAACTGGCTTCAGCAGGCATTGCCGGACTTCGGTAACCAGATGGACGTGAAGCAGTTTCAGGGCGGGCAATCCAATCCCACCTTTCTGCTGGATACCGGCAACAGGCGTTATGTACTGCGGAAGAAGCCCCCGGGAAAGACGCTGCCTTCGGCTCACATGGTGGAGCGGGAATACCGCGTTATGCGCGCGCTCGCTGAACACACATCCGTTCCGGTACCCAATGCTCGCGTACTGTGTGAAGACAGTGAGGTCATTGGCACTCCCTTCTACGTGATGGATTTTCTGGAAGGCAGGATTCACTCCCATTCAGCACTCAAAGAGCTGGAGCGTGAAGAGCGAATGAGGGCTCATCACTCAGCTATCGACACGCTGGCAGCTTTGCACTCTGTGGATGTCAACGCTATTGGACTGGCAGATTACGGCCGCCCGGAGGGTTATGTGTCCCGCCAGGTGGCTCGCTGGAGCAAGCAATATCTCGCATCCCGGACGGATGACCTGCCGGCCATGGACAAACTGATGTCCTGGTTGCCGGAGAACCTCCCGGCCAGGGACGAGACTTCGATTGCCCACGGTGACTACCGGTTTGGCAACCTGATGCTGGCACCGGATCGCCCGGAAGTAATCGCGATCCTGGATTGGGAACTGTCGACTCTCGGGCATCCGCTGGCAGACCTTGCCTATTACTGCCTGCCATACCACCTGCCTGCTGATATGCCCGGTATGCGTGGCCTGAATGGCGAAGATCTGCAGGAGCTTGGTATACCAAGCGAGCAGGAAACCATTGCCCGCTACTGCGCGCAAACCGGCAGAGACGGCATTGATGACTGGCACGTATTCCTGTCGTTTTCGTTATTCCGGCTGGCAGCCATTCTTCAGGGTGTGTACAAGCGGGCCCTGGATGGCAATGCTGCCAACGCCAATGCGCTGGAAGTTGGCAAGCGTGCCAGCCTGCTGGCGGATATTGGCTGGCAAATCGCTTGTGAAGGCCGGAAGCCATGAGCGGAGAAGCGATAATGCAGGGCAAGATTGCCAATCGAATTCTGATTACCAACGATGACGGCATCAATGCGCCGGGTATCGCGATCCTTGAAACCATTGCCCGGCGGTTGGCTGATGAGGTTTGGGTTGTGGCGCCGGAACATGATCGCAGCGGAGCTGGCCAGAGCATATCCATTCACAGTCCGTTACGGGTTTACCAGGTTGGGGCTAATCGTTATTCGGTGTCTGGCACGCCGGCCGATTGCGTGTTGTATTCCCTGGCCGAGTGGTTCGGGGAAACACCGCCAGACCTGGTGCTTTCCGGCGTAAACTGCGGTGCGAACATCAGTGATTCGGTCCAGTATTCCGGTACCGTTGGTGCGGTACTGAGTGCACACCACATGAACATTCCGGCCATTGCGCTGAGCCAGGCTTACCTGAACCGGGACGACGTGCGCTGGTCGCCGGTGGAAACCTTTGCTGAAGCTGTCATTCGCAGACTTTACCGCCCCGGCCAGGTTCTGGCGTGGAATGTGAACTTTCCAGCCTGTGAAGCGGCCGATATTACCGCAGCCCGATGGTGTCGGCAGTCCAACGGCTCTATCCAGAAGCCAACACTGGTCGCAGGCCGTGATGCGCGCAGCCTGCCTTACTGGTGGCTTGGTTTTGACCGGAGCTCACGCCACATTGTGGCGCCGGATGCGGATGTGACCGTACTTCGTGAAAAAGCCGTTGCCATTTCACCGTTACGCCATGATGAGCCCTTGCCCGGGGCTGTTGATTATTTTGATTTGTCCGCTCAAGCGATTGACTGAATTAACCCAGGGGGAGAACAAGAATATGTTTACACGCCACTACAAGGTTTGGCCGAAAGATCTGCCCAAAACCATGACCCTGCCGAAAACCAGTCTGTACACCAACCTGGAAGTCTCGGCACTGCGTTATCCGGACCACAATGCCATCGTTTTCTACGATGCGCCCATGACCTATGCCCGGCTTAAGCGAGAAGTCGATACTATGGCGGGTTACCTGCATGCCCAGGGGGTCAAGAAGGGTGATCGGGTCCTGCTTTATATGCAGAACTCCCCGCAGTATGTGATCTCCTACTATGCCATCCTGCGGGCCGATGCCGTGGTTATTCCTGTGAATCCCATGAACCGCGCGGCGGAGCTTGAGCACTATATTTCGGATACCGGCTCCACGGTTTGCATGGCGGGCCAGGAACTGGCGGGCTTCATCGCGCCGTTGATTGGTGAGACCAACCTGGAACAAGTGATTGTTGCGTCTTACAACACCTACATTAATCCGGAAACCGACCTGACGTTGCCGGCTGAAGTTGCTGCGCCCGCGTGGTCCAGGGATATACCGGGAGTGGTTACCTGGGAGGCGGCCCTGGAAGCCGGACACAAGCCCGGTGAACATACTGCCGGCCCGGATGACCTTGCCGTTATTCCGTACAGCTCCGGTACCACCGGGGCACCCAAGGGCTGCATGCACACTCACCGGTCGGTGATGGCGACAGCCGTGCACCGGGTATTCTGGAATCTGTCCACTCCGGATAGTGTTCAGCTATCCACGCTGCCGTTCTTCCACGTAACCGGCATGACTGGCTCCATGAACGGTCCCATATTCTGCGGTGCCACTTCTGTCATCATGACCCGTTGGGACAGAACCACAGCGGCACGTTTGATTGAGCGTTACAAGGTTACCGGCTGGACCAATATCGTCACTATGGCGGTGGATTTTCTGTCAAACCCGGAGCTGGGTAGCTACGACATCAGCAGCCTGAACATGATCGGGGGTGGTGGTGCCGCGATGCCTGTTGCGGTGGCGGAAAAGCTCAAAAAGCTGACAGGCCTTGATTACATTGAAGGATACGGTTTGTCTGAAACCATGGCAGCTACCCACATCAACCCCGGTAACAACCCTAAACCGCAATGCCTGGGGATTCCGGTATTCGATGTTGATAGCCGGATCATCGATGTCGACACACTTGAAGAAAAAGGCGTGGGAGAGACCGGCGAGATCGTGTCCTGCGGGCCTCAGGTCACGCTGGGCTACTGGAATCGCCCGGTGGATACCGAGGCTTCATTCGTCGAAATCGATGGCAAGCGTTTCTTCCGTACCGGCGACCTGGGTTACTACGACGAAGACGGCTATTTCTTCATGGTGGATCGGGTCAAACGCATGATCAACGCGTCTGGCTTCAAGGTCTGGCCGTCTGAGGTAGAAGGGTTGATGTACCGTCACCCATCCATCCACGAAGTCTGCATTATCTCTGCCCCGGACCCCAAGCGTGGTGAAACGGTCAAGGCTTGTATTGTACTAACGCCTGAGGCTGAAAGCACAACAACCAAGGACGACATCATCAGTTGGTGTAAGGAGCAAATGGCGGCCTACAAGGTGCCAACCATCATCGAATTTGTTGATGAGTTGCCAAAATCACCGACCGGAAAGCTGATGTGGCGGGCGCTTCAGGAGCTGGAGTGGCAGAAGTAGCCTGCACAACACTGGAAGTTAGGAAGGCGGCTCCCCCCCCCACCCTCAGGGCTTGCCGCCTTTTTGCACTGACCGGAAAACTCAGACCACGTACATGGCCAGATTTTCCAGTACGCAGGCTGGCTTGTCTTCGTTCCTTATTTCCACCACGGTCTGGTAGGTGGCCAGTAGGCGGTGATCATCCACCTGCTTCAGGGATGCCAGCTCAACCCGGGACCGGATATCCGAGCCAGCCTTCACCGCCGCCGGAAAACGCAGCTTGTTCAGGCCATAGTTGATGGTGGCTGAAGTACCGGTCACCTTGATGACCTCGCTGTTGAGCTTGGGGATCAGTGATGCCGTCAGGTAGCCATGGGCTACCGGGCTCTTCCAGGGTGACTCCCGGCTGGCCCGGTCGACATCCACATGGATCCACTGATGGTCGCCGGTGGTTTCGGCAAAGGCGTTTATCATGGCCTGGCTCACGGTTACCCAGGGGCTGTGGCCAATCAGCATGCCCTGATAGGCTGCCAGTTCATTAATATCAACAGTAATCATAGGACCTTCCTGATAGTGGATTGATGAAGGGCTCAAACGTTGTAGCCAGGAGACCTGGCATCAAGCAGTCTCAGAAGGGCGGGCCAGGTAAGCTTTGCTGCCTTGCCGAGTGAGCCTGATTGATCCGCCGTGGTGTCGATAGCCTGTTGGGTGGGCATATATACCGGGCCACAGCTCTGCGCTTTTACCTGTATCTCGCAGGCCTTCATCAGGAAGTAGAGGTAAGTGAAGGTTTCCGGCACATCGCGGCCCACGGTCAGAATGCCGTGGTTGCGCAAGATCATCATGGATTTGTTACCCAGATCCCGGATCAGGCGCTCCCTCTCATCAAGGTTGAGCGCTACGCCTTCATATTCGTGGTAACTCAGGTGCCCAAGGCACAGCATGGCGGTCTGGCTCAGGGGCTGGAGGCCATCACGGTGGGCTGATACCGCAACACCATCTGCTGCATGCAGGTGCATGACGGCTCCGGCATCTTCGCGCCCCATATGTACGGCGCTGTGGATGGTAAACCCCGCCGGGTTAACCCTGCGCAGCCCGCCAGCCTCCACGACTTCGCCATTTTGGTCGACTTTCACCAGGGATGAGGCGGTCATTTCATGGAACAGCAATCCATAGGGATTGATCAGAAAGTGGTGCTCCGGGCCGGGCACCCGGGCCGACAGGTGGGTAAACACCAGGTCGTCCCAGCCAAAAAGGGCTACCAGTCGATAGGCGGCAGCCAGTTCGGTTCTTATTTTCCATTCGGCTTTTCTCAGATCAGCCTGCATTTCGTCCGGGTGGTTTTTTGTCATGATTGTTCCTCCGCAGAGAATGATTACTCAAGGTCATTCCGGGCATAAAAAAGGGGTGGCATAGGCCACCCCGAAAGAGGGTCCTGACTGAATGTGGAGGCAGACCCAAGGTTCACTGATTCAGTATCAGTTGGCTTCCAGCAGGGCGGCATAGCGCTCCAGGTGGAAATCGTCATCGCCCAGCTGGTGGTTGATCATCACCAGGCGCTTGGCGTAGTGGGCAAAGTTGTATTCCCAGGTCATGCCAATACCGCCGTGGGACTGTATGCCCTTCTCGGAAATAAACTGGGCGCTACGACTAATTACGTTTTTAGCGGCCGCAATTACCCGGCGGCGCTCGTCACTCTGAGGCTCATCAGCCACGCTGGCGGCAAGGATGGCCATTGAACGAGCCTGCTCCAGTTCGGACATCATGTCGGCCATCCGGTGCTGAAGCACCTGGAACTTTCCGATGGGCACACCAAACTGCTTGCGCTGTTTGAGATAGTCCAGGGTCAGGTCACAGGCGACTTCCATAACGCCGACAGCTTCACCACAAAGAGCGGAAATGGCACGGCCAACCTGGTATTCAATAACATCGGCAGCCTCACCTTCGTTGCCCAGCAGAGCGTCTGCGCCGACTTTGACGTTGTTCAGGAATAGATCGCAGCCCTTCGCGCCGTCGATGGTCGGGTAGCTGCGACGATCCAGGCCTTCAGCATTGGCGTCGATGACGAACAGGCTGATGCCAGCGGCATCACGGCTGTTGCCGGCTGTGCGGGCAGAAACCACCAGCAGGTCGGCACTATGGCCACCGATTACGACCGCTTTGCGACCGTTAAGAACATAGTCGCTGCCGGCTTTCTCGGCGGTGGTTTCTACGTCATTTGTGTTGTAGAAGCTCTGGGGCTCCTGCAGGCCAACGGCTACCTGGGTTTCGCCTGTTGCAATGCCGGCCAGCCACTGTTCTTTCTGCTGTTCATTGCCGGCCTGGCTAATTAGCCCGCCACCAAGAACCACAGATTGAAGGTACGGCTCGATGCACAGGCCGCGGCCCAGCTCGGTCATCACGCTTTGAACTTCAACGCCGGTGCCGCCAAAGCCGCCGAGTTCCTCGGGGAATGGCACCGCCATCAGGCCCAGTTCGCCCAGTTGCTTCCAGAAACTTTCACTGAAGCCAAGCTCTGATTCGCTGTATTCCAGCCGTTTTTCGAAGCTGTACTCACCGCGAACCAGACGAGCCACGGTGTCCTGCAGCATTTGCTGCTCTTCGTTGAGTCGGAAATCCATGGTCGCCTCCTTAAAGTCCCAGAATCATTTTCGAAACGATGTTCTTCTGGATCTCGTTTGATCCACCGAAAATAGACAGCTTGCGGTTGTTGAAGTAATGGGCAGCCAGGGGCGCAGCATCTGGGTCAGACAAGAATTCGCCGTCATAGGCCTGGTCCATCTCTTCTTCAACAAACGGAATGGCGTAAGGTCCGATCGCCCGGCGTGCCAGGTCGTTGATGGCCTGGCGAATCTCGGTGCCGCGCACTTTCAGCATAGAGCTTTCCGCTCCCGGAACGCCGCCGCCTTCTACCGAGGCAACAATTCTCAGGTTGCTGATCGCTGCTGCCATCAGGTCGATTTCGACCTGCGCGATACGTTGGCTGAAGGTCGGATCCTGAATCAGGGGTTTGCCGTTCTTCACCCGACGGCTGGCCAGCTGCTTGAGGTGTGTCAGCGCTGCCTTGGACAGGCCGATGCCGGCCAGGCCGGTGCGCTCGTAGGTGAGCAGGTACTTGGCATAGGTCCAGCCTTTATTTTCTTCACCTACCAGGTTTTCGGCCGGAACCTTCACGTCTTCAAAGAAGACTTCATTAACTTCGTGCTCGCCGTCCAGAGTGATGATCGGACGAACGGTGATGCCCGGGGTATTCATGTCGATCAACAGGAATGAGATGCCTTCCTGCGCCTTCACTTCTGTGTTGGTGCGAACCAGGCAGAAGATCATGTTGGCGTGCTGGCCCAGCGTGGTCCAGGTTTTCTGGCCATTAACGATGTAATGGTCGCCTTCGCGTACAGCCCGTGTTTTCAGGGAAGCCAGGTCAGAGCCGGCGCCCGGCTCGGAATAACCCTGACACCACCAGTCTTCGCCGCTCAGAATCCGGGGCAGGTACTGCTGCTTCTGTTCTTCGGAGCCGAACTTGATGATGACCGGGGCCACCATATTTACGCCGAAGGGAATGGAGCGGGGCACACCGTAACGGCAGGACTCTTCATCCCAGATGTGCTTCTGGACCGGTGTCCAGCTGACACCCCCGTACTGTTCCGGCCAGTGCGTGGCGTACCAGCCTTGCTCGCTGAGAATTTTTTGCCACCGCTGGTGGTCTTCCTTGCTCAGCTTGCGAAAGCCTTTCACCTTGGCTGCGATGTCTTCAGGCAGCTTGGCATCCAGAAATGCGCGAACTTCATCGCGGAAAGCCAATTCCTCGGCTGTGTAATTCATGTTCATAGGTAACCCTCACCGTGCTCTTAGCGAAAATGTATACCGCATAGCAGAATTGTTCCATGATCCATCAACCAAACGGTGGATGTCAATGCTAACGGAATCAACTGTCAAAAAATGCATCGTTGTAGACATGCAAAAAGATAAATGGACTTGTTGATCTAAAATTCTTCATCTATATTCGTCGTCGCGGAAGATGGTACTGCATAATGAAATGCAAATAACCAGCAGTTCCGCTGTGCGGAATTATTGCGCGAAGGTATGTGCCAGTCCCGTAGATTTAACAATAAAGACGCTAACCAACTCCGATGCGAGGTTTTTCAAGATGACAACAACAACAACCCGTTTTGCCACCCATCCGCTGGTCCGCGCCGTAGCCCTGGCGGGTGCACCTCTGCTGATGCTTGGCTCGGTAACTGCCCAGGCGCAGAGCAACACAGAGCTGGAAGAGCTGCGTGAGCGCATCCAGGTTCTGGAAAGTCATGTGTCGACTGCCCCTGAGGCGCGGAACGACAACCCATATCTGTTACGTGAAGGCGATGGGATGAAGATTGGTGATACCACGATTACATTTGGCGGGTTCATCAAGGCCGATGTGATTTTCGGATCCAACGGTAATGGAATCAGCAACGGTTACTCCATTGGTTTGCCCCGGACGCTTGCCAAGGCGGCCAATGAAGGTGAAAGCGACTGGAAAACAGGCTTCTCTGTCCGTGAATCTCGTATCAGCATTGGTACCAAGACCGAGGATGTTGCCGGCCATGATTTGACCACGTACATCGAAATGGATTTCAACACCGCGGCTGATGCTCCCGGCAATGAAGTTGTCACAAACGGCTATAATGCGCGCTTTCGGCAGGCGTATGGCTCCTGGAATGGTTGGGATTTTGGCCAGACCTACACAACCTTTAGCGATCTGGCTGCATTGCCAGAGATTCTGAACCAAGGTAAACAGGCTGCCTTTATCTATGCCCGACAGCCGATGCTCCGCTATAACATGTCAGCTCCGGGTGGCAAGTTGATGGTCGCCCTCGAAAACCCGGAAGATGGTTTTGGCTCTGAATCCTATGGCGATCAGTCCTATCCGGATCTCGTAGCGCGCTATCAGACTCGCGGCAACTACGGTTTCTACTCTGTTGCGGCCCTGCTGCGCCACCTGGAAGATGATGCTGCGGAGGACACCAAGGCAGCCGGTGCTGTATCTCTGAGTGCCCGTATTCCTACGTTTGGGCGTGATGACTTGCGTCTGCAATACAGCTATGGAGCGCTTGGCCGTTACATGGGGCTGTTCACCTACCCGGATGTGGATCGGGCTGAGCAGGCGGCCGGAAAGGTTGAGCCGCTGAATACCTACGGGGTCACTGCGGCCTACCGTCACTTCTGGAATTCAACCTGGAGAAGTAACCTGACGGTTTCCCATACCGAGATTGTGGACGATCTGGACTTCTCTCCTGCAGGGACTCTCAGCTATTTCGACTCCTCCACCTCAGTCCACGCCAACCTGCTGTGGTCCGCTCATAAGAACCTGACTCTGGGTCTTGAGTATGCCTACTGGGACTTTGGCGAGATCGCAGGTAGCGGCAGCCAGCAGTATGAGCAGGTAATGGCTTCCGCCAGGCTGTCATTCTGATCAGCGATTTCCGTTGAGTTAAAACGAGTATCAGGTATTTCATCGCTTGCCCCGGGTGCGCTGCACACCGGGGCTTTTTTATGCCTGCGCGAAGCGCAGGCCTCGGACGCCGGGCACAAAAAACCCCTCCGTAGAGGGGTTCAGGGGTGCTGTTCCGAAGGGATCAGCTGAAGGCTTGAATGCCGGTCTGGCCACGGCCCAGAATCAGGGCGTGGACGTCGTGGGTGCCTTCGTAAGTGTTAACCGCTTCCAGGTTCATGACGTGGCGGATAACGTGGTATTCATCGGCAATACCGTTGCCACCGTGCATGTCGCGGGCTACCCGGGCGATGTCCAGGGCCTTGCCACAGTTGTTACGCTTCAGAAGGGAAACGGAATCCGGGGTGGCAATGCCGGCATCCATCATGCGGCCCAGCTGCAGTACTGCCTGCAGGCCGAGGGTGATTTCAGTCTGCATGTCTACCAGCTTCTTCTGGATCAGCTGATTGGCGGCCAGGGGCTTGCCAAACTGCTTACGCTCCAGGGTGTAGTTGCGGGCTGCATGCCAGCAGAATTCCGCGGCACCCAGGGCGCCCCAGCTGATACCGTAGCGAGCCTTGGTAAGGCAGCTCAGGGGGCCTTTCAGGCCTTCAACTTCCAGGCGGTTTTCTTCAGGAACGAAGACTTCGTCCATAAAGATAGAACCGGTGTCGGAGGCGCGCAGCGAGAACTTGCCCTCAATCTTCGGGGTTTCCAGGCCCGTGGCGCCTTCGCGCTCGATCACAAAGCCGTTTACCACGCCGTCCAGCTTGGCCCAGACCACACAAACGTCGGCAATCGGGGAGTTGGTGATCCAGGTCTTGGAGCCGCTCAGCAGGTAGCCGCCGTCAACTTTCTTGGCGCGGGTTTCCATACCACCGGGGTCAGAGCCGTGGTTGGGTTCGGTCAGGCCGAAGCAGCCAACAAACTCGCCAGAGGCCAGTTTCGGCAGAATGCGCTTTTTCAGCTCTTCTTTGCCGTAAGAGAAGATCGGGTACATCACCAGTGAAGACTGTACGCTCAGGGCCGAGCGGTAGGCAGAGTCTACCCGTTCAACTTCCCGTGCGATCAGGCCGTAGCACACGTGGTTCAGGCCGGGGCCGCCGTACTCTTCCGGCAGGGTGGCACCCAGCATGCCCAGTTCACCCATTTCGGTGAAGATGCTGCGGTCGAATTTTTCGTGGCGGTTTGCCTCGACGATGCCGGGCATCAGACGGTTATCGCAGAAGCTGCGAATGCTGTCGCGTACCTGACGCTCGGTTTCGTCCAGTTGTGATTCAAAGTTCAGCAGGTCGTCCCAAGGTGCGGAAGCCATTGTTGTTCTCCTGAAAAGTTAGTTGGAAACCCGTTCAATTACAGCAGCAATGCCCTGGCCTACACCAATGCACATGCTGATCAGAGCGTAACGGCCACCGGTACGTTCGAGTTGGCGTACCGCCGTCAGGGCAATCCGGGCGCCGGAAGCGCCAAGAGGGTGCCCCACGGCGATGGCACCGCCGTTCGGGTTGAGTCTGGAATCGGAAGGATCGATTCCCAGTTTGGTGGTGCAACCGAGAACCTGGGCGGCGAACGCCTCGTTGATCTCGATTACATCCATGTCTTTTAGTGTCAGGCCTGCCCGGGCCAGGGCTTTCTGGCTTGCCGGAACCGGGCCGTAGCCCATTACATTGGGCGCAACGCCGGCGATGGCAGCCGATACGATACGTGCGCGGGGCTGGATGCCAGCCCGCTTGCCGGCTTCTTCGGAGCCGATAATCAGGGCGGCAGCGCCATCGTTCACGCCGGAGGCGTTGCCGGCAGTAACCACGCCATCTTCAGCCAGCGAGCGAAGATTGGACAGCGCCTCGAGGTTGGATGTAGGCCTTGGATGCTCGTCGTCCTGCACGGTCAGTGGCGGTTGCTTGCGCCCCTGAGGCACCGAAATGGGCAGGATCTCGTCTTTGAAAAAACCGTCCTGGCGGGCGGCTTCATAGCGGGCCTGGCTTTGTGCGGCAAAGCGATCCACTTCCAGTCGGCACAGGTTCAGCTCGCGTGCGATGTTGTCTGCGGTTTCCGGCATGGTGTCCGAGCCGAACTGGCGTTCGATCAGCGGGTTCGGGAAGCGGGCACCAATGGTGCTGTCAAAGGCGCGGAATTCACGGCTGTAAGGTGATTCGGACTTGGCCAGCACAAACGGCGCGCGGCTCATGCTCTCGGCACCGCCGGCTACGAACAGGTCGCCTTCGCCACAACGGATAGCGCGGGCAGCATCGATGATGGCGGCAAGGCCTGAGCCGCACAGCCTGTTAACGGTCTGGCCACCGGTTTCAACCGGCAAGCCTGCCAGCAGTCCGGCGTGCCGCGCCAGGTTGCGGGCATCTTCACCGGCCTGGTTGGTGCAGCCGGCAATCACGTCTTCATAATTCTCCGGAGCAAAGGCGTTGCGCTCAATGAGTGCGCGAATGACCTCGGCCAGCAGGTCGTCGGGGCGAACCTTGGCCAGGGCGCCTGCATGCCGCCCAAATGGTGTTCTCAAGCCATCATAGATGTATGCGTTCATAAGAATTGCCGTATCGATTATGGTTAGGTAATTCCGAACTGCGGAATATAGTTTTGTAAATGATATTGGAAAAGACTAATCTGGGTCTATCTCAATTGCAAGAATTGTTCATCATTGGTGGCTGACTGGTTTATGAATGGAACTCTTCGCTGGCTGCTGGCTTGTGCCGTGGTCATGGAGCTTGTCGCGATTTGTCTGCAGAGCAAAGCCCTTAGCGCCTCTGCCGGGCTGGTATTCATCCTGGTGTTTGTTCTGGGCGCGATGCGCCTTCAGGTCTATGCAAGGACGTTGTTCCTGCTTTCCCTCACGTTTAGTGCTGGTTTGTTTGTGACCGGCCGTCTCGGAATGGACGGTGCCCTTGATGCGTTGTCGGATGCAGCGTTCTATTCGGCGTTTTTGGGCAGCCTGGGGATGATGCAGTGCCTGGTGCGCCGCTTTGAAGTCCTCAGGCGTATCCACGATGTGCTGCTCGGGGGTCGGGTATCCCTTTTATACCCAAAGTATGCGGCGGTGAGCTGCGGTATTGCTTCGGTACTCAGTTTCGGAATGATGAGCCTTCTATGTGGCACACTCGCGGATAGCCTGAAGGAGAGGGGGATAGAGGGCGCGGCAAGACTGCAGTGGCTCAGGAGCGTGCTGATCAGCGCCTTGCGGGGGTTTGCCCTGGTGCCATTGGTGGCACCCACCAGTGTGGCGGTGGCCATTCTGACCCGGGAGCTGCCGCAGCTGAGCTGGTCTTCGCTTTTGCCTTTTGGTTTTGTCGCAGCGTTACTGATGATCGTGGTTGGCTGGGTGCTGGAAAGGCAGCGCTTCCGGGAAATCAGTAGTGAACGGGTTGCGCTCGACGGCTGGCCAGAAGGAACGGGCAAACTGACGCTTCTGGTTCTGGTGGTGTTTGCCTGTATGGCTTTGCTGGTTGCCTTGGCGGGCGTGAAGGTGTCGGTGGCTGCCATGTTGGCTGTTCCGGCTGTCACTTTGTCTTATATGTTGTTGCAGGAACGCTCTCCGGTGGCGGCATTGGCAGAAGGGGTAGGGCAGTTGGCGGTGATGTCCAACGAGATGGCGATCTTTGCCGGGTCGGCCATGCTGGGGGTGTCGATTGCCACTGTGGTGCCTGCAGATCTGTTTGACGGGCTTGTGGTGAGCGGGTGGGGCAGTTACCTGATTGCAGCTGCTGGCTTGTTAATCATGCCTTTGTTTTCCATGGCGGGCGTGATTCCGATTACCGTGCTCAGCGTTCAGTCCGGCATGCTTGCGCAACTGGTAGCTAGCGGCGCTGACCCGATGCTGGTGGCAATTGGCCTGGTTATTGGTTTCTCACTGGCAATGATGGTGTCGCCGTTCGGGCCGTCGGTGATGTTGCTGTCACGGTTTGGTCAGGTTTCCCGCAACGTAGTGGCCTTTCAGTGGAACGGTGTTTTTGTCTTGCTGGTGGTGCCGCTGTTGCTGTTATTGCTGGCGGTGTTTGCGGTGATTCTGCCGGCCCCGGGCTGACCGGCAGAATCGGCTTGCGGGTTAGTAGCCGCGGGTTATGTCGACTATTCCTGTGATGGCTCGCCCGCTGGCGTGGTCCCGGATTTTCCCGGTGATCTGCTCCAGGGTGGCATCCCGAAGAGTTCGCGCCGAAATGTGCGGCGTGATTGTGATGTCGGTTCGCTCCCAGAACGGGTGGCCAGCCGGCAAAGGTTCCTTGCGGAACACATCCAGGGAGGCCCGCTGCAGTTTCTCCTCATTCAGGGCTCTGAGCAGGTCTTCTTCCACGAGGTGCTCCCCCCGGCCGACGTTGATCAGCACCGCACCCGGCTGGAGCTGGCTGAACAGGTCGTAGTTGAGGATGTTTTCGGTTTCGCTGGTCAGTGGCAGGGTGTTAACCAACACTCGCGTTGCCCCCAGAAACTCTCTGAGTTGCCCGTTGCCTGCGAAGGTGCGCACGCCTTCTACCGTGTGCTCACTCCTGGCCCAGCCGTTTACCGTATAGTCCAGGCTTGCCAGTGTGCTGGCCACACGCTTGCCGATGTGCCCTAGCCCCATAATGCCGATGGGCCACTCTTTCCGGCTGATGGGGCGGTGTATCTTCCACAGGCGCTGGCGTTGCTGCTCCCGGTACAGCTCCATCTGCCGGCTGACTTCCAGTATCTGGTGCAGTACATGCTCGGCCATCTGTACTGACATGCCGGCATCTTCCAGTCTTACCACGGTAAGGTCTGCCGGCAGGTTGGGCACTTTCAGCAATCCGTCGATACCGGCTCCCAGGTTGAAAACGGCCTTCAGGTGGGTCTCACGCTCGAACAGTTGTGCCGGTGGCTGCCATACGATGGCGTAGTCTGCATTTATCGCCGGGCCGTCCGGATCCCAGACATAAATGTCTGCTTCTGGTAGCAGTTGTTTGATAGGTACGGTCCAGCGCTCTGGTTTGGGATCGCCCGCTACAAAAAGTACCTTCATACATGCTCCTGAGTAGTGTTTGTTGTCGTGCATATGACTTTGTTCCGCATTGCAGAATAAAGTATCGCTATACTATGGTAAAGGTTGCCCGGGTTTCCGTCATGGTTATTTCGTGGCATCGGGTAATGCCAGTGTTTCGAATCTGGCATGAAATTTGATGGCAGATTGTGGTTCTTGAGTTTCTCATAGACTAGAATGTGTCCAATTTTCACGCCCACGGTTCTTCAGGCTATCCGTGACAGGCAACGCAGTTCAGGAAATAGGCAAGTTATGGCAAAAAAACAGCAGGACAACTCACCGGAGTTGCAAGTGGCATCCGGTGATGGTGAGCCGGTTCAGCCGGGTAAGGATCGCAAGTTTGTGGAGGCATTGTCCCGGGGGCTGGATGTTCTGCGCGCGTTCAGTCAGGGGTCTGTCATACTCGGCAACCAGGACATTGCCAGAATTACCGGCCTTCCCAAGCCCACCGTTTCGCGCATGACCTATACGCTGACCAAGCTGGGTTATCTGGGCTACAACCAGCAGCTGGAAAAGTATCAGCTTAGTTCCGGCGTGCTGGCTCTGGGTTACGCCTATGTATCAAACCTGAAGGTGCGTCAGCTGGCCAAGCCCTACATGGACGAGTTCGCCCGGCAAACCAACATGTCGGTTGGTCTGACTTGTCGCGACCGCTTGCACATGATTTATGTAGAAAACCGGCTGCCGCCTGAAGCAACCCTCCTGCGGATGGATATTGGCCTGAAGCTGCCTATGTCGACAACCTCTGCAGGGCGCGCCTATTACTGCGCGATCAGCGACCCGGCCCGCAAGCTGATCGACGATGCCATGGCGAAGAAGTACGGTGAAAAATGGCCGGTAATTAAAGAAGGCCTGGACCAGGCCATGGAAGATTACCGGGAGCACGGTTTCTGCCTGTCGCTGGGAGACTGGGATCGGAACATTAACTCCGCCGGTGTACCTATCCACCTGCAGGATGGCACTACGATGGTTCTGACCTGTGCGGCGCCGTCGTACCTGGTGCCTGGCGACAAGTTGCGCGACTCCTATGCTCACCAGCTGGCTATGTTAGCCCGGGATATTGAATCGCTCGGTGTCTAGGCCAGGCTGCCGGTAGCCGGCCGGATCAGACAGAAAGGCATAAAAAAACCGCAGACGAAAGTCTGCGGTTTTTTTATGCCTGAACCGAAACGGTGGTTGAAATAAGGGCTAAACTTGTATTAAATCGTTAATTGATTTCGCTAGATAAAACCATATTTCATAAAAGGCGAGGGGAGATTATGTCAGAGGTTGTTGCTTATACCCGTGAAGGGAATGTTGGTGTCATTTCCGTAAACTACCCGCCGGTCAATGCCTTGAGCCATGCTGTGCGTGCCGGTCTGGTTTCCGCCCTGGAGCAGGGCCAGAAGGATGCAGAAGCAGATATCCTCCTGCTGGTATGTGAAGGCCGTACGTTCATTGCTGGCGCGGACATCCGCGAATTTGGCAAACCTTTGCAGGAGCCGGGCCTCCCCGATGTGATCAATGCCTATGAATCAAGCGACAAGCCCATTGTTGCCGCTATTCATGGCACCGCACTGGGCGGTGGCCTGGAAACGGCCCTGGGTTGTCATTACAGGGTTGCCCTGGCGTCTGCCAAGGTGGGCTTGCCTGAAGTAAAGCTTGGTCTGTTGCCCGGTGCTGGCGGTACCCAGCGCCTGCCTCGCCTTGTGGGTGCCCAGAAGGCACTGGAAATGATTACGTCTGGCAACTTCGTAGGCGCCAGAGACGCGCTGGCTCTGGGCATTGTTGATGCTGTTGAAGGCGGTGACGATATTCGCCAGGTTGGGCTGGCCTATGCGCGGAAACTGGCAGCTGAAGGTGCTCCGGTGCGCAGGGTGCGTGATATTGCCGACAAGGTTGAAGCTGACAAGGGCAGCGATGTCTTTGACCAGTTCCGTGCTGGTCTGGCCAAAAAAGCCCGTGGCCTGTTCTCTCCTTTCAAGTGTGTCGACGCCGTAGAAGCAGCTTTCACCTTGCCGTTTGCCGAGGGCCTGAAGCGTGAACGTGAACTGTTCAAGGAATGCATGGAATCGCCGCAGCGTGCTGGCCTGATTCATTCGTTCTTTGCCGAGCGCGAGGTTTCCAAGGTCAAAGGCCTGGCCAAGGATACTCCGGTACGTGAGGTGAAGAGTGTGGGTATTATCGGTGCCGGCACCATGGGTGGTGGTATTGCCATGAACTTCGCCAATGTGGGCATTCCTGCCACCATCGTTGAGGTCAAACAGGACGCGCTTGATCGAGGCCTTGCCGTAATTCGCCGCAACTACGAAAACTCCGCCAAGAAAGGCAAGCTCACTGCAGAGCAGGTGGAAGAACGCATGGGGCTGATCAAAACCAGCCTGAGCTACGATGACTTCCGCGACGTCGACCTGGTGATTGAAGCCGTCTTTGAGAACATGGCCGTCAAGAAAGAGATCTTCGCCAAGCTGGATGAAGTGTGCAAGCCGGGCGCCATTCTCGCGTCTAACACCTCCACCCTCGACATTGACGAAATTGCCTCGGCTACCAAACGCCCCGAAGACGTTGTGGGCATGCACTTCTTCAGCCCGGCCAACGTTATGAAGCTGCTGGAGAATGTTCGCGGCAGCAAGACGTCCGACGAAGTCAAAGCCACTGTCATGGCAGTAGCGAAGCAGATCAAGAAAGTCGGCGTGATGGTTGGCAACTGTCACGGATTTGTGGGCAACCGGATGCTGCACAAGCGCGGTGCCGAGGCCATGGCGTTGGTTAACGAAGGCGCCTCGCCGCAGCAGGTGGACAAGGTGCTGACAGATCTGGGCTTCCCGATGGGGCAGTTTGCGATGTCTGACCTGGCCGGCATTGATGTCGGTTATCGTATTCGTGAAGAGCGTCGTAACGCCGGTGAAGATGTGCCGGCCAGTTGGATGGACAAGCTGGTTGAGCAGGGTCGTCTGGGACAGAAAACCCAGGCTGGCGTATACAAATATGAGGAAGGTAGCCGCGCGCCGGTTGTCGACCCGGAAGTGGAACAGCTGATTGAAAGCTTCCGCGCGGAACAGGGGATCGTAGCCCGGGAGGTTACCGACCAGGAAATCCTTGAGCGTTGCATGTATGTAATGGTCAACGAAGGTGCGAAGATCCTGGATGAAGGCATTGCCGACCGGTCACTGGACATCGACGTGGTCTGGATCTACGGATATGGTTTCCCCGCGTATCGTGGCGGCCCCATGTTCTGGGCAGATCAGGTTGGGCTGGACAATATTCTGGCGGCAGTGAAGAACTACAACAACACAGTGGGTGGCGAGCAGTGGAAGCCTGCGCCGTTGCTCGAGAAGCTGGTGGCGGAAGGCCGCAAGTTCAGCGATCTATAATTATAAGGAGTTCATCTTATGTCTGATGCTGTCATCGTTTCGACCGCGCGTACCGGCCTTGGCAAGTCCTATCGTGGTGCCCTGAACAACACGCACAGTGTTGATCTGGCCGGGCACGTTATCCAGCACGCCGTTGAGCGTGCCGGAATTGATCCTGCCATTGTTGAAGATGTCATTTTGGGCGCAACCTTCCACGAAGGTTGTCAGGGCAAGAACATGGCACGCCTGGCGGCTATTCGCGCCGGGCTCCCGGTTACTACGGCCGGGCTGTCAATTAACCGGTTCTGCAGCTCCGGCCTGCAATCTATTGCTATTGCTGCGCAGCGAGTGATGTCGGAGAAGGTGCCTGCCATCGTGGCTGGTGGCGTAGAGTCCATCTCCCTGGTTCAGAACGACAAACTTAATGGCTTCCGTGCTACTAACGAATGGCTGATGAAGAACAAGCCGGAACTGTACCTGTCGATGATCGAAACGGCCGATATTGTCGCCCAGCGTTACAACGTAAGCCGTGAAGCCCAGGATGAGTACGCACTGATTTCCCAGCAGCGCACCGCCGCGGCCCAGCAGTCCGGAAAGTTTGACGACGAGATCGTGCCGTTCGACGCCACCATGCTGGTTAAAGACAAAGAAACCGGTGAAGTGAGCGAAAAACAGGTAACCCTGGACCGGGACGAGTGCAACCGCCCGAATACCACACTGGAAGGGCTGGCCTCACTGGACGCGGTACGTGGCCCGGGCCAGTTTGTTACCGCGGGCAACGCCAGCCAGCTTTCTGATGGCGCCTCCGTCTGTACGGTCATGGACAGCACCTATGCCGAAAAGCACAACATTGAGCCTATGGGCATTTTCCGTGGCTTTGCTGTTGCGGGCTGCGAGCCCGACGAGATGGGTATCGGCCCGGTGTTTGCTGTTCCACGCCTGCTTGCCCGCAACGGCCTGACCATGGACGACATTGACCTGTGGGAACTGAACGAAGCCTTTGCATCCCAGGTGGTCTACTGCCGCGACCGTCTGGGTATTCCGATGGAAAAGCTGAACGTGAATGGCGGCTCTATTTCTGTGGGTCACCCCTATGGTGTGAGTGGTTCCCGCCTTACCGGCCATGCCCTGATTGAGGGCAAGCGCCGGGGTGCCAAATATGTGGTGGTCACCATGTGCATTGGCGGCGGTCAGGGCGCAGCCGGCCTGTTCGAAGTGGTATAAACGGAGAGCGCCGTCATGCAGCAGAAAATCGTCAGTACCCGGGACCTGGCTTTCCAGCTTTATGAACTTCATGAAGTAGAGAAGGTGCTCAGATTTGAGCGCTATCAGGACCATAGTCGTGAAACGCTGCAGGCGGCGCTGGACCTGGCGCTGAAAGTTGCCGCAGAGGAGTTCGCACCCCATGCTCGCTTGGTGGATGAAGAAGAGCCGACCTTCGAGAATGGCCGTGTGCACATGCGCCCGGAAGTTCACAAGGCGCTGGACGTACTGAAAAGTACTGGTCTGATGGCGGCCAGCCAGGACTACGAGCGCGGTGGCATGCAGTTGCCCAGTGCGGTTGCCCAGATGTGTGTGGGGATGCTCAAAGGAGCCAACGTAGGGACTCAGGGCTACGCCGGGCTGACTATTGCGGCAGCTAACCTGATTCTCGCCCATGGCTCCGACGAGCAGAAAAGCCGCTACGCCGAGCCGATGCTGGCGGGGCGTTTTTTCGGCACCATGTGCCTGACCGAGCCCCATGCAGGATCCTCTCTGGGAGATCTGCGCACTCGCGCGGAGCCGCAGGCGGATGGCAGTTATAGGTTATTTGGTAACAAGATCTACATCTCCGGTGGTGATCACGAGCTGAGCGAGAACATCATTCATATGGTACTCGCGCGTTTACCTGGGGCCCCGGCCGGCGTAAAAGGAATTTCCCTGTTTCTGGTGCCGAAGGTCCTGGTTAACGAAGATGGCTCTTTAGGCGAGCGCAATGATGTCGCCCTGGCTGGCCTGATTCACAAAATGGGATACCGTGGCACGACGTCTACCATGTTGAACTTTGGTGAGGCAGCGGGGGCGGTCGGGTATCTGGTTGGCGCGCCCCACGAGGGCCTGGCTGCCATGTTCCATATGATGAACGAAGCCCGGATTGGTGTTGGCCTGGGCTCGGTGATGCTGGGTTACACCGGCTATCTTCATGCGCTTGAGTATGCCCTCGAGCGGCAGCAAGGGCGTCCGGTTGGAGAGAAGGATCCGGAAAGCCCCCAGGTGCCTCTGATCCGCCATGCTGATATCCGGCGCATGCTGCTGGCCCAGAAGGCCTATGTGGAAGGTGGGCTGGCGCTCTGTCTGCAGGGTGCAGTATTGGTGGACGAGAAGAAGTTTGCGGAAACTGGCGAGCAGCGTGAGCTTGCCGCCGGGCTGCTCGACTTGCTCACGCCAGTGATCAAGTCCTGGCCTTCCCGTTATTGTCTCGAAGCTAACAGCCTGGCAATTCAGGTGCATGGTGGCTACGGCTACACCCGGGAATATCCGGTAGAACAGTTCTACCGGGATAACCGGCTTAACCCGATCCACGAGGGCACCCATGGTATTCAGGGCATCGACCTGCTTGGTCGCAAGGTTTCCATGGCCGATGGCCGGTATTACCGCGAACTGGTGCGCAGGATTGAAGCCACTATTGCCGAGGCCCGCAAGCAGGAACGGCTGGCTTCTAATGCCGGGCTGCTTGAGCGGTCCCTGTCAGCAATGGTTGAAGCTACCCGGGTGATCAATGAGGTAAAGGCCTCCGGTGACAAGGAAAAAGCACTGGCAAATGCCACTCTGTACCTGGACGCCTTCGGGCAGGTGGTTGTCGGCTGGCTCTGGGTGCGACAGGCCTTGAAAGCCCTTGTCGGACTAGGCGGGGCCGGTGAGCAGACGGAGGGCTTCTATCAGGGTAAGTTGCGCGCCTGCGATTATTTCTGCCGGTACGAATTGCCCGGAGTGGTTGCAACGGCTGAGTTGCTGCAATCGGTGGACTCAACGGCACTGGATATGTTTGACGAGGCTTTCTGACGGGCCTCGCCAACTCTGAATCAACACAAAAACAACAGGAGTCAGGGTAATGGACAGACAAGCAAAGGCGGTGGTCTGCCGGGAGTGGGGCAAGCCGGTACAGGTCGAACAGATTACGGTGGACGGACCAAAACGGGGCGAGATAACCATCAAGGTTGCCGCCTGCGGCGTGTGCCACAGCGACCTTTCAGCCACCACTGGAAAGATTCAGTATCCACCGCCATTGGTGCTGGGCCACGAGGCGGCCGGTGTGGTGGTTGAAGTTGGCGAGGGTGTGGAAGGCTTCAGTGAAGGCGACCACGTTGTTAGTTCGTTTATCTCAATGTGCGGCAAGTGCCGCCAGTGTGTGCGTGGCCATCCGGTTCTGTGTGAAAGCGCCCGCAAGGCGATGTTTACACTGCCCGATGGAACCGTTCGAACCCGCGACAGTCAGGGCGAGCCCTTGAATGTGTTCGGCGCCTGTGGCGTGATGGCGGAGTATGCAACCCTGCATGTGGATAACTGCGTGAAGGTTGCAGAGGATGTGCCACTACAGAACGCCGCATTGGTGGGCTGTGCCGTGATGACCGGTGTGGGTGCTGTATTTAATACTGCCGGGCTGGAGCCGGGTTCCAGGGCTGCGGTGTTCGGTATTGGCGGTGTTGGCCTGAACGCCGTTCAGGGCTGCGCAACCGCCGGTGCCGAAATGATTGTGGCGGTGGACAACAACCCGAAAAAGCTCGCCATGGCGCGGGAATTCGGTGCCACCCACACGATTGACCTCAATGAAGTGGACGATGCCGCCAAGGCCATCAGAAAACTGACCGGCGGCGTGGATTACGCCTTTGAGTGTGTTGGTGCCGGTGCCGTGGTTGAGCAAGCCTACAAGTCTCTCGGGCGCGGTGGTACCGCTGTCGTGGTAGGGGTCGCTGACCCGAAAGACAAAACCTCGATTACTACGCTCACCCTGCCGGCCGACGAGCGCACCCTGAAGGGCAGCTGGCTGGGTTCAGCCCGGCCGCAACACGATTTCCCGCGACTTCTGGGTTTGTACCGTGCGGGCAAACTTAAACTCGATGAGCTGATCACCCAGACTTACTCCATAGATGAAGCTGTTCAGGCCTTTGACGACATGATCTCGGGCAAGAACGCGCGTGGCGTGATTGTCTTCGACTGAGGGAAAAACATGAAGATTCTGAACAAGAACTACATTAATGGCAGCTGGGTTGACTGGAGCGGCGACATGGCGGATGTGCATGAAGCGGCCACCGGCGACGTGATTGCCCGGGTGCCCATGTCCGATCCGGGGCAGATGGAGCTTGCAATTGCCGCTGCGCATGCAGCATTTGAGGCCTGGTCTGAAAGTTCTGTAGAGCAAAGGGTGAACGTGCTTGGCCAGCTGCATGCTGGACTCAAGCAAAGGGCACCGGAAATTGCGGAAGCGGTCAGCCGGGAAGTGGGCATGCCACTGAAGCTTGCCACGGCAATCCAGGCTGGCCTGCCGGCAACTGTAACCAAGACCTATACCGATATGTTGCCGGAGTTTCCGTTCGTTGAGCAGTCTGGTAACTCGGAAGTGCAATATGCGCCGGTCGGAGTGGTGGGCTGTATTACGCCCTGGAACTACCCGCTGCATCAGATCATTCTGAAGGTAGTACCGGCGATTGCTGCCGGCTGCACCGTCGTGCTGAAGCCCTCTGAGATTGCGCCGCAGGCAGCTTTTATCCTCGCAGACATTCTGGATGAAACCGACCTGCCGGCGGGAGTGTTCAACATGGTATGCGGGGCCGGGCAAACCGTTGGTGAAACCCTGATCCGGCATCCGGATGTACGCATGGTGTCTTTTACCGGATCCACTCGTACCGGCCACACGATTGCCCACGCCGCTGCAGATGATTTCAAGCGAATTGCGCTGGAAATGGGCGGCAAATCGGCATCGGTTGTATTGCCGGATGCGGACCTGGAAGCCGCAGTAAAAGGCACAGTGAGCAACTGCCTGCTCAACTCCGGACAAACCTGCACCGCCCTGACCCGGCTGCTGGTGCCCGCCGATCGCCATGACGAGGCGTGCAAGCTGGCGGCTGCAGCCGCGGCCCGAATGACTCCGGGTAACCCGCTGGATGAAACTACCCGTTTGGGCCCCTTGGCCTCCTCGCAACAGCGGGACCGGGTGGTGGATTACATCCGGCTCGGTGTTGCCGAAGGCGCAACCCTGATGGCCGGCGGTCCGGATTCGCCGGACGGTCTGGACAAGGGATACTTTGTACAGGCAACCGTCTTTGGCAATGTAGATCCGAACAGCACAATCGCTCAGGAAGAAATATTCGGTCCCGTGCTGTGCGTGATTCCCTACAGCGATGAGGCCGAAGCCTTGCGTATTGCCAATGGCACAGCCTATGGGCTGTCCGGAGCAGTCTGGTCGGCAGATCAGGAAAGGGCGAAGGCCTTTGCTGCAAAGCTCCGGACCGGTCAGGTGTCCGTGAACGGTGGCGGCTTTAACCCGCTGGCTCCCTTTGGTGGCTTTGGCCATTCCGGTATCGGACGGGAGTTCGGCAAGTGGGGGCTTGAGGAGTTTCTGGAAGTTCGCTCGCTGCAGCTGTAATCGCAAGACAACGAAGGAGCCGCAGCAGCGGCTCCTTCACGTTTAAGGGCCGGAAATGTTTATCAACAACAAAAGAGTGATGCCGTGAAAACACGAATTACGGAATTATTTGGAATCGAGCACCCGATCGTACAGGGTGGCATGCACAACGTAGGCTTTGCCGAACTGGCATCGGCAGTCTCCAATGCCGGTGGTCTGGGCATGATTACCGCCCTGACCCAGCCTACGCCTGAACATCTCGCCAGTGAAATCGCCCGCTGCCAGCAGATGACGGATAAACCCTTCGGTGTAAACCTGACCTTCCTGCCGTCCTTCAACGCGCCGCCTTACCCCGAGTACATTGACGTTATCATCCGCAGTGGTGTCAAGGCGGTTGAAACCGCCGGCCGCAGCCCCGAGCAGTACATGGAGCAGTTGAAGGCTGCGGGTATCAAGGTTATCCACAAGTGCACATCTGTTCGCCACGCTTTGAAGGCCGAGCGAATCGGTTGTGATGCCGTCAGTGTGGACGGCTTTGAATGCGGCGGCCATCCCGGTGAGGATGATGTGCCAAACTTCATTCTGCTGCCCCGTGCAGCCGAAGAGCTGACGATACCTTTTATTGCATCTGGCGGGATGGCCGATGGTCGGAGCCTGGTAGCGGCTATGGCATTAGGTGCCGAAGGTATGAATATGGGCACCCGTTTTCTGGCCACCAAAGAGGCGCCGGTTCATGAGAACGTGAAGCAGGCAATTGTGGAAGCCAGTGAACTGCAGACCCGGCTGATCATGCGCAACCTGAAGAACACCGAGCGGGTGATGGATAACGCCGCCGTGCGGGAAATCATCCGGATTGAGAGTGAAAAGGGTGATCAGGAAACTATTGACGATATCCGTCACCTTGTCACAGGTGCAAAGGGTAAGCTGGTGTTGCAGGAAGGCAAGATGGATGAAGCTGCCTGGAGTTGTGGCATGGTTGTTGGGTTGATTAATGATATCCCTTCATGCGATGAGTTGGTCCGCAGAATCATGGAAGAGGCTGAAGGGATTGTGCGCCAGAGACTTTCCGGCTTTTTGTAATTGAATTGCCCGGAGGGTGTGTCACCCTCCGGGCAGGACCGTCTCAGGCCAGGGCCTTTTCCCTTCTTTCGTATTTCTTGTGCGTCAGTGCGGCGGCGATGACCGCAGGAATGATCAACGCAGCACTAATAAGAGACAATTCCAGATTGGTCAGCGGAACCGGTCCGCCACCGGGGATGGCAAGGATCATGCCACCGGCAATGAGTCCCAGCCGGATTGGCCATTGCAACAGCTTGCTTGCTGCCAGAGAGCCTACCCCGATCAGCCAGCCTTGCATGGCCGATGCTATCAACGTTACCCCAATCAGTGCTTGTACAATCACCAGGAGAATCTCGCTCCAGGTACCCTGAAAGATCAGCGCTGGATTAAGCACAAACAGGAATGGGATAAAGTAGATCACGCTGCCCAGCCGCATGGCTTCCACACCGGTTTTCATTGCGTTGGAGCCGGCAACCGTTGCAGCGGCAAAGGCGCCCAGGGCAACCGGTGGGGTGATGAAGCTGAGCATGCCCCAGTAAAGGATGAACAGGTGAACGGCCAGGGGATCCATTCCGCCGCCGTTTATCAGGGCCGGTGCCAGCGCAACCGCCAGGAAAATATAGGCAGCTGTAACCGTCATGCCGATACCGAGCACAAAGCTGGTCAGCGCTCCCATCAACAGCAGTACCAGGGTGTTGCCACCGGCAAGGTAGATAAGGTCATTGGCAATAGTGCCTGACAGCCCGGTAACCGACAGTGCACCTACCAGCAAGCCAACACCGGTGAGGATCGCGATCAGCTCTGCAAACAGCTTCCCTGACTCTGCGAAGAAGTCCTTCACGTCTTGCCACTTCCAGCGCTGGTAGGGCAGTACCTGGTTGATCACCAGCAAGAGAACCGTTGCAAAGAATGGTGCCGTGGCCTCTCGTCGCAGGAAGAACAGCATCCAGATCAGCAGGGCAAACACGAAGATGAAGTACCAGCCTTCCTTTAATGTCTGCCTGAGTGACGGCAATTCGCTGGCCGGCAGGCCCTGAAGTTTGTTGCGCGCAGCATAGGCATCAATCTGGATAAACAGGCCGAGGAAATACAGTGCGGAGGGCACGACTGCCGCCAGTGCAATGGTGCCGTAGGGAATGTTCAGGAACGCGGCCATGATGAACGCGGTGGCACCCATAACCGGTGGCATCAGAACGCCGCCTGTAGAAGCGCAGGCTTCTACGCCGGCTGCGTAGGAACGGCTGAAGCCGACTCGGCGCATTGCCGGAATTGACATCACTCCGGTTGTCATCACATTAGTGATTACGCTGCCGCTCATGGATCCCATGAGGCCGCTGGAGAAAACCGCAACCTTTGCCGGTCCGCCCCGAACATGGCCCAGCAATGCGAAGGCCAGGTTGATAAAGAAACGACCGCCGCCGGTTTTCTGCAGGGCGACGCCAAACAGAAGGAAGCCGATCACGATGTTGGCAAAGGCTTGTAAGGGCACGCCCATGATGCCTTCTCGACTCATGGCCATGTAGATCGCGGTCTGGTCGGGGGCAGATGGAAAGCCCTGGATGGGGCCCGGCAGCTTGTCTGCAAATATCGGGTACAGGCTGGCGACACCGACAATCATGGCAATCGGCAGGCCGCCGGCCCGACGAATGGCTTCGATGACGGTAACCCAGAACAGGAAGCTGAACACTACGGCGTATTGTGGTGCCGCGTATTCCCAGCCGTAATCCAGAATAGTTTCCGCGTTGTAGACAAAGAACCCGCAGATAACCGAGGCGGCAAGGAACAGGATGATGTCGTACCAGGGAACCTTGTTCCGGGAAGCGTGGCGTGACATTGGCCAAAGCAGAAAAACCAGCGGTAGCATAAGTGCCACCACCACATAGAAAAACTGGCTTTCCACTTTGGTAACAATATTGATCAGCTGCAAATTGAACAGGTAGTCAATCGTCAGCAGTGTCAGGACAAGGGTTGCAACCCTGGGGACCCATGGCCATCCGCCGGAAAGCCGCCGGATGCCGCTGACGTTTTCTTTCGATGGTTCAGTGTTGTGTGTTTCAGACATGCAGTAAGACTCCTGAAAGAACTCCGGTGTAACAGACCCCTTGTCTTTACACCGGAATCAGGTTTCAACAAGGACAGCAGGTTTTACCGGAATACCGGATTCATGCCAGCCGCTTGAAGTGCTTCTGCCCGCGCCGTCATCCAGCCCTTTTTGAAGGCTTCCTTGTCGGCAGGCGGGTTGGCCTTGGTGTAGCTCTCCCAGGTGTCCAGGAGGATATTCTGGCGCTGTACCAGCATGTCCTGGTGCTGTTGCATGTCTTCCGTCCAGTGGCCGATTTCCTTGTAGTAGTCGACGACCACATCATGCAGCGGGATGACCCAGTTGAGATTCTGGTTCTCCAGCGCATAGCCTGCATTGCCCGGTGCGGAGTCCTTGTACTTGTCGTAATCCTCGGTGAAGACACGAATCAGCCCGTCCACCAGTTTTTTATCGGCATCGGCGTTGGCGATGATGATGGGGTAGGGGTAGCTGGAACCAATCCACGGCTCATCCTTGCTGATGCCGGCGCCGGAAGTAACCCGGTGCGGTTGGAAATAGGGAGCCACGGAGCGCAGTCGCTCCCAGCCCTCGGTGTCCTCAGGATCAAGCTCCAGCCAGGATATACCGCGCGGGCTGGCGGAAAGCTGTTGTGGGCCGCCGGCGACAGAAACGGTAAATGCGGTATCGCTTTGATTGGCAACAATGCCTTCAAAGGCCCTGCCGTATCCCGGGAAGTCTACCCGCTCCACGTCATCCCAGGTGAGGTCGCCAAAGGCCAGCATGGCTTCGGTGCCGAGGTTCAGGGCATCGTCACCACGAATGTAGGAAATGCGTTTGCCCTTGAGGTCATAGGGGGTTTCTACGCCGATATCGCCGGCTACAGCAATGCTCAGGCCAAAACTGGCAATGGAGGTGGTAATAACCCGAACCGGCTGCGGCCCCCAGTTGTCCTCGGAGAACATCAGTACGCCTTCGGCGGCGTAATAAGCGGCAATGCCACAGGAACAAACAGGTACGCGCCCGGTTCTGAGTGGTGTCATCCGGGAAACGTCGTTCTCGCCGGGCAGGATCCGCAGGGATACGCCGTACTCATTACGTAGCAGGTTGCCGATAGAAACCATCTGGCTATAGCCGGCCGAACTGGTGCCATAGGCGGTCATCCCGATGGTTTGTGGCAGATCAACATTTCCTGCAGCCCAGGCAGTGGTTGCACTGCATGCAAGAAGTGCGGATACGATCTTGGTTTTTGTTTTGTTCATAAAGTCATCCTCTTTTATGTTTATTATTTCGCTGTGCAAAATATAATTCTGCAGTAAATTCTAGTGTAGGCCGCTGCTTGTCGGCGTGTCAATTCAGACTATGGGCTGGTTTGTTCGCTGTGTACTGGTGCCCGGTCTACAGCCAGGTGGTCGACATTCGGCTTGATTGCGGGCAAAGAATGTGTGACATTTGTCCTCACGAATCGAAAATCGAACGCCATGACCGATTATCGAACAAAGTTGTTCGAGGCTGGCGTTCCGCTACCTGAAATTCAGTGGAGGCCGGCATGGCACTTGATAAAGATACTTTGAATCAGTTTGTGGATAGCGTCAGGCGGTATGTCCGTGAGCGCTTGGTTCCCCTGGAAATGCAGGTTGCAGAGGAGGACCGGATTCCGGAAGAAGTTATCGACGAAATGAAAGATATGGGGCTGTTCGGCCTGTCTATCCCCGAGGAATTCGGTGGCCTCGGGCTGACCATGTCTGAAGAGGTCGCGGTGGTTCAGGAAATGGGTTACACCTCGCCGGTTTTCCGCTCCATGTTTGGTACCAACGTGGGAATCGGTTCGCAAGGCATCATTATTGACGGAACTCCGGAACAGAAAGCCCACTACCTGCCGAAGATGGCCAGCGGCGAACTGATCGGCTCGTTTGCCCTGACCGAGCCGGATGCCGGTTCCGATGCGGGCTCCGTTTCCACCATGGCGCGCCGCGACGGTGACGAATACGTGATCAACGGCACCAAGCGCTACATTACCAATGCGCCCCGTGCGGGAGTCTTTACGGTCATGGCGCGTACCGGAACCAAAGAGGAAGGTGGTCGTGGCGTTTCAGCCTTTCTGGTTGATGCCGACCTGCCGGGCATTACTCTCGGTAAGCCCGACAAGAAAATGGGGCAGAAAGGTTCTCACACCTGCGATGTGATTTTTGACAACGTGCGTGTGCCTGCGACTGCGCTGATCGGTGGTAAAGAAGGCCAGGGTTTCAAGACAGCCATGAAGGTGCTGGACCGGGGCCGTCTGCACATCAGCGCGTTGAGCGTCGGCACCGCAAAACGTTTGATTGAGGAAAGCGTTAATTATTCCAGCCAGCGCAAACAGTTTGGAACCGAGATTGCCAATTTCCAGCTGGTTCAGGCGATGCTCGCAGACAGCCAGATGGAATACTATGCCGGCAAATGCATGGTGGAAGAAGCCGCAAGATCCTATGATGCGGGTGAGCCGGTGTCGATGAATGCCTCTTGCTGCAAGCTGTTCTGTACGGAAATGGTCGGACGCGTTGCAGACCGCGCGGTGCAGGTTCATGGCGGTGCAGGTTACATTGGTGAGTACTGTGTCGAGCGCTTCTACCGCGATGTTCGTCTGTTCAGGCTGTATGAGGGAACTTCCCAGATCCAGCAGCTGGTCATTGCCAAGCACCTCATTCGTAACGCGCAGAACGCTTGATACATCGGGGAGATTGAGATGTCAGGTCCATTATCAGGCATTCGTGTACTGGATTTGTCCCGTGTTATGGCGGGGCCCTGGAGCACCCAGATCATGGCGGATCTGGGGGCCGAGGTTATCAAGGTTGAGCGCCCGAAGCTCGGTGACGACACTCGCCATTGGGGCCCCCCCTGGCTGAAAGACAAAGACGGCAATCCGACAAAGCAGTCTGCCTACTTTTTGTCTGCAAACCGGGGTAAGCACTCGGTTACGATTGATCTTGGCAGCGAAGAGGGGCAACAGCTGGTCCGTGAACTGGCGGCGGACTGCGATATTCTGGTTGAGAACTTCAAAACGGGCGGGCTCGCCAAGAAAGGCCTGGGCTATGACGATCTGGCCAAGGTGAATCCGGGGTTGATCTATTGTTCAATCACCGGCTTCGGCCAGACCGGCCCAATGGCCAGTTACCCCGGCTATGACTACCTGGTGCAGGCGCAGGCCGGGTTGATGAGTATCACCGGCGTTGCCGACGGCAACCCGGGTGCCGGCCCTCAGCGAGTTGGCATGGCGGTAGCTGACCTGACCACCGGGATGAACGCAACGATTGCCATCCTGTCGGCACTCCATCATCGCTCGAAGACGGGTGAAGGCCAGTACATTGATATGGCTCTGCTTGACGTGCAGGTTAGCTGGCTGGCAAACCAGGCCCTCAACTATTTCTGCAGTGGTGATGTGCCAACCCGGACCGGTGAATACCACCCGAACCTAACGCCTTATCAGCCATTCCCTACCAGTGATGGGCAGATAATTATCGCCGTGGGTAACGACGGCCAGTTCAGGCGTTTGTGTGATGTTCTGGGGTGTCCGGAACTGTCTGAAGATCCGCGCTTTGAGACCAACCCCCAGCGGGTTGCTCATCGGCCGGAACTTGTCGGTAAAATCTGCGAACGCACCCGCACCGGAACCAGTCGTGACTGGATGGAAAAACTGGTTGCTGTGGGCGTGCCCTGCGGCCCGATTCAGGATATTGCAGCGGTATTCGAAGACCCTCAGGTTCAGGCGCGCAATATGAAGATCGAGCTGGAACATCCGGCTATTGGCCCGGTTCCGGGGATTGCAAACCCGATCAAGTTCTCCAAAACCAGGCAGGCCTACCAGAAGGCGCCTCCGCTGCTTGGAGAAGACACTGCTGCGGTGTTGAACAGGGTGCTAGGGAAGTCAGACGATGATATCAAGGCGTTGCGCGACAAAGGCGTAATCTAGCCGGTATTGAGGTGTTCTGTAGAGCCGAACCGCGTTCCCGATAGTGCGGGATCGGCTCTTTTTTTATCAGAAGAGGAAATTCCGTATGTTGGTTACTTATGAGCTGGTTGGTGACTTCGGCGTTATTACCATCAATAACCCACCGGTAAATGCCCTGTCGCAAAAAGTGCGTGAGGGCGTGATGAGCGCCATTACAAACGCTCAGACGGACAACTCAAAGGCCATTGTCCTGATCTGTGAGGGCCGAACCTTTGTGGCCGGAGCGGATATCAAGGAGTTTGGAAAACCGCCTATGGCTCCCTCCCTGCCGGAAGTGAACGAAGCCATTGAGTCTTCCGCAAAGCCTGTTATTGCCGCCTTACACGGCACGGCTCTGGGTGGCGGCTTTGAGCTGGCGCTCAGCTGTCACTATCGTTGCGCGCTGAATACGGCGGCTGTGGGCCTGCCGGAAGTTAATCTGGGTATCTTGCCTGGAGCCGGTGGCACACAGCGTTTGCCCAGACTGGTCGGCGTGGAAACGGCCCTGGATGTTATTACCTCTGGTAAGCGAGTGGCTGCGCCGAAAGCTCTGGAGCTGGGCATGATTGACCGTGTGGTTGAGGAGCCCCTGCAGGATTCGGCCCTGGCATATGCTCAATCCCTTCTGGAAGAGGGCGCGCCGCTGCGCCGGGTCAGAGACCTGGAGGTGCCTGCTGCCGAAAGCGATGCAGATGTCTTCGAAGTATGGCGCAAGAACATGGCCAAGCGCCGGCGTGGGCAGGTTGCTCCGCAGAAGATTGTTGATTGTGTGGAAGCGGCGGTCTCGAAACCCTTTGAGGACGGTCTGCAGTTCGAAAGGGCGAGTTTTGTTGAGTGTGTCGGCTCTGACCAGGCGGCCGCCATGCGACATATGTTCTTTGCCGAGCGCAAGGCCGCAGTTGTTGAAGACCTTAACGAAAATGCAAAGGCGAAACCCATCAACCGTGTTGGCATTATCGGTGCCGGCACCATGGGTGGTGGCATCGCAATGACCTTTGCCAATGCCGGAATCCCGGTAACGCTGTTGGAGCTTAACCAGGAGGCGCTGGATCGTGGCCTTGCGATGATCAGCAAGAACTACGGCATCACGGTCAGTAAGGGCAAGATGTCGCAGGAGGCGGCGGATAAACGTCAGGCCCTGATTACTGGCAGCACGAGCTATGACAGCCTGGCCGATGTCGATCTGGTTATCGAAGCCGTGTTTGAAAGCATGGATGTGAAACGGCAGGTTTTCGGTGAGCTTGACCGCGTGTGTAAGCCCGGGGCCATTCTTGCCTCAAATACCTCTTACCTTGATGTGAACGAAATCGCTGCCTGTACTTCGCGCCCGCAGGACGTGGTCGGGCTGCACTTTTTCAGCCCGGCGAATGTGATGCGCCTGCTGGAGGTGGTTCGCGCCGACGCCACATCTGAGGATGTGATTGCGACCTCTATGGCGCTGGGCAAGAAAATTGGTAAGGTGCCGGTTCTGGCTCGGGTGTGTTACGGCTTCATCGGCAACCGGATGCTGCGCCCCTATGCGCGGGAAGCCCAGCTGTCGATGATTGAGGGGGCGTCACCTGAGCAGATTGACGGTGTTCTCACGCGCTTTGGTATGGCCATGGGGCCACTTGCGGTTGGTGACCTTGCCGGCCTGGATATCGGCTATAAGGCCCGTCAGGCCCTGACTCCTCAGCAAAAAGGCGACCCCCGCAGCTATTGCATTGCTGATGCGCTTGTCGAGATGGGACGTTTGGGGCAGAAATCCGGAGCGGGATACTACCGCTACGACCCAGAGACCCGGGCCAGGTCTTCGGATCCAGAGGTTCTGGAAGTAATTGAAGCGCAGGCCAGGGCCCACGGCGTGCAGCGCCGGACCATGACTGATCAGGAAATTCTTGACCGGCACCTGATGGCACTGATTAACGAGGGTTTCCACATTCTCGGTGAAGGAATAGCGCAACGGCCCAGTGACATTGATGTAGTTTATGTGAATGGCTACGGCTTCCCGGTATTCCGCGGTGGCCCCATGTTCACGGCAAGCCAGATGGGGCTCAGGGAAGTGTACGACTGCATCTGTGCGCTGCGTGACAAAACCGGGGCGGATTACTGGCAGCCAGCTCCTTTGCTGGAACAACTGGCTCTTGAAGGGAAAACACTGGATAGTTGGAGCGCCAATAAGGGGTGATGTTGTTTTACCTCAGCTTTACGGAACGTTTTCATGACTGATCAAAACAAGGATATGTCAGGAGCTGACAAGGAGTTTCTGACGACTTTTGCGCGCGGGCTGGAAGTTATCCGATCCTTTGATACGGAAAACCCGTCCATGACGTTGTCTGCGGTTGCCGAGAAAAACGGGTTGTCCAGAGCGGCAGCCCGGCGTTTTTTGTTGACTCTGCAGAAACTGGGTTATGTGTCTCTGGAGGACAAAAAGTTCAGGTTGACGGCCAAGGTGCTGGAGCTTGGATATGCCTACCTTGCGTCATTGGACTTCTCGGAAACCATAACCCCCCACCTGGAAAAGGTTGCGTACGAGTTGGGTGAATCCTGCTCTGCGCTCGTTCTGGATGGGGCAGACATCGTCTATGTGGCTCGTATTCCGCGCAGGGGCCTGATTCCGATCAATCTGCAGATTGGTGCGAGGTTGCCGGCCTATGCCACTTCCGGTGGTCGCGTTCTGATGGCGTATTTGCAGAAGCCAGAACTGGAGGCGGTGTTCGAAAAGTCTCGTTTTGAGAAGCATACACCGAATACCAAGGGGCCGGACGAACTGAGAGTGGAGCTTGAAAGGGTTCGAGAGCAAGGGTACGCGATCGTAGACCAGGAGCTGGAGTTGGGTATGCGTGCTGTGGCAGTCCCTGTAATTGACCGGAGGGGGCAGGTGCGGTTTGCGCTTAACTCCAGCAGCCATGTCAGTTCTGTCACCCTGGAGCGAATCGTTGATGAGTATGTGCCGATAATGAAGGCGGCTGCTCGTAACATAGCGGCCGTGTTGCCCTGAAGTTGTTCATGCCCGGAGCCGGTGTACTTGATACCGGCCTCGGCGTTTTCCTTTCCCCTGTCTTTTTTGCCTCTTTGCATCAGCCCGTCTATTAGTCGTATTACCCTCAATTGATCAGATTTTGTTCGTAAAAGTACTTGCACGAACAAGCGTATTATGTGAAATTGGCGTTCGACAATACGAACATATGTTCGATAATCGAACCAAAGATAAGCAGGACAATGACAAGATGATTAGTACATCAACTAGACTGTTCAAATCCGCGGTTGTTGCAGCCGTTGCATCTGTCACTATTGCCATGACTGGAGTTGCGCATGGCAAAGAGTGGCCGAGTGATAACATTCGCCTGGTCGTACCGTATTCGGCTGGCGGCACTACAGATCTGCTCTCCCGTAAGGTGGCAGACCTGCTTCAGAAAGAACTCACCACCGTTGTTGTCGAGAATCGTCCAGGTGCGGGCTCCACTGTTGCAACAGCACAGCTGGCACGTGGCGGCCGTGGCTCTGATCATATGCTGGTGATGGCATCCCCGGGGCACACCATCGGCGCGTCGATTTATCCCAACCTTCGCTATGACCCGGTTGAGGATTTCGTGTTCATTCGTAATGTCATCGACATCCCGAACGTGATGGTTGTGCCGGCAAGCAGTCCCTATAACTCTGTTGCAGAGTTCGTTGCTGCGGCACGTGAAGGGCAGTTGTCGTTCAGTTCCCCAGGCATCGGCAGCTCGATCCATATGTCTGGTGAGCTGTTCAAGAACCTGACCCAGGCTAACCTGATTCACGTCCCTTTCCGGGGTTCAGGCGAAGCACTGCCGGCGCTGTTGGCAGGGGATGTAGACGTGGCCTTTGAAAATATGCCGACGGTTTACCCCCATATCCAATCCGGAAAGCTCAAGGCCCTGGCGGTAACCACTGCTGAGCGTTCAGAATTCCTGCCGGAGGTACCTACGCTGCAGGAAGTTGGTTCTGAATTTGGTCTTGGCGATTACGTGACTTCGGCCTGGTTTGGCCTGATTGCTCACAAATCGCTCCCCGAGGAAGCGCAGGCGAAGCTTGAGGCTGCGCTCGAGAAAATTGTTGAAAGCGAAAACTTTAAAAGCTTCTTGCCGCAGTTTGGTGCGGTAGCAGGTAAAGAGGTTGGTGACGAGTTTCGTGCCTTCGTTGCTGACGAGCTTGAAAAGTGGGCAGACGTTGCTGAGAAGGCAAACCTGAAACGCTGATCAATCTTGCGCTGGGCGGGACCGGTTTGACAGGCCGGCCCGCCTTTTCTTTATCAACGAATACTGTCGAGAGTTTTATCATGGCTATCTCCGAGAACCAGAGTGCCGATACGCCGGCAACTCATTACGGCCGACTCAATCCGAATACAATCGTGGGTGCGGTATTCTTTATTCTGGCCTTGGTTTTTCTTTATTACATCATCCCCAGCTACATTTCAGCGCCTCCGTTCATGCAGCACCCGCTGCTGTCGCCGCGATTCTTGCCGCAGGTTGCCGGCTGGTCAGTGCTGGTTCTGTCTCTTGTGCTGATGGTCTCCGGCCTTCGAGTTCCGCCCGAGCGAGAGCCTGGAGATGAGCTTCGCCGAGGCGTGTCTTTTGTACGTCAGGCCTTGATGGTAGCGGCAGGTGTTGTCTACGCGTTTTTCTTTGAGCAGTTGGGTGCCATCGGCAGTGGTGTGCTTGCCTGCGTGTTGCTGTTTTTGGCCAGTGGCCTGCGTAATCCGCTGATCTATCTGCTCGCGATCGCCTTTCCGGTGCTTGTGACCATGTTGTTCATTTACCTGCTGAATGTGCCCCTGCCTGTTGGGGAGCTGTGGGAAGCCTGGTTCTGAAGCCAGCAAAAACTCGTTAAGTATGCGCAGGCTCCGGTCAGTTGGGGCGGGCGTTGGTCCAAAAGCTTTGGGTGCCAGAGATGGAAAATTTTTCAGAAGTTATGTCGCTCTTTCTGAGCGTTGATAATTTTATAGCGATAGCTGTCGGCGTTCTGATTGGCGTTGTGGTGGGTGCCATCCCCGGGTTGACGGCAACTATGGCGGTTGCGCTCGCCCTGCCGTTTACCTTCTCCATGGAGCCGGTGACCGCGATCCTTCTGTTGGTCGGTATTTATAAGGGCGGAATGTATGGTGGTTCGATTACTGCGATATTGATTCGTACCCCGGGTTCTCCGGCCTCGGCCTGTACCTTGCTTGATGGCTACCCGATGGCTCAGCAAGGCAAGGCTAAGAAGGCGCTGAAAACGGCGTTGTATTCATCGGTGGTTGCCGATGTGATTTCCAACGTGGCGTTGATTTTCTTTGCCGCCTACCTGGCGAAGATTGCGCTGAATTTCGGGCCACCGGAGTATTTCTGGCTGATCTGCTTCTCCCTGACCATTATTGTTTCGGTTTCAGGCAATTCTGTTGTCAAAGGGCTCATTGCAGCGTTTCTGGGTATTATCGTCTCCACCATCGGGCTGGATGCGGTATACGGCACGCAGCGCCTGACTTTTGATAACTACAACCTGATGGACCGGGTGTCGTTCATACCGCTGCTCATCGGGTTGTTTGCAATACCGGAAGTTATCGATTTTTACACGTCCAAGGTTGCTCCACACATACGTACCGCGGTTACGGGTGCGTCTCTGACCTGGAAAGAGTTTAAAGCGTCTCTGAAGACCATTATCCGGGGCAGCATTATTGGTGTAATCATTGGTGCTATCCCGGGAACGGGAGCCACGTCTGCCGCGTTTATCTCATACAGCGAAGCCAAGCGGACATCCCCCAGAAAGGATAACTTCGGCAAAGGTGAGGTTGAGGGTGTTGCGGCAGCCGAGGCCGGTAACAACGGCGTTGCCGGTGCTACCCTGATTCCGTTGCTGTCGCTGGGGATTCCCGGGGACGTTATTACCGCCATTATTCTCGGCGCCTTCATGATTCACGGGCTGACTCCGGGGCCGGTGCTGTTCCAGGAAAACCTGACGCTGGTTTATGCCCTGTTCTGTGGGATTCTGGTGAGCTCTGTGGTTCTGCTGGTAGTGGGTAATGCGGCTATCAAATATTTTTCCCTGATTGCTGATATCCCTAAAACCATTTTGCTGCCGATCGTTTTGATGTTCTGTATTTACGGCGCCTATGCTGTCAACAACAGTACCTTTGATATCGGCTTGATGCTGGCATTTGGCATTCTTGGCTTTGTGTTCAATCGCACTGGTATTGCTGCCGCTCCGTTTCTCATCGGTTTTATTCTGGGTCCCATGTTCGAGGACAACCTGCGCCGGACCATCCTGATCAGTAAGGGTGACCCGTCGGTGTTCTTCCGTGGTCCGATTACCTGGGTATTTGTTCTTCTGACCGTTGCCTCGCTGGCGTTCGCAATTCGTCGGTACTGGGTAAGCCGTAGCTGATGGATGTGCCTCTGTGTTTCAGCCGGGGGATGGGCTGAAGCGCCGGGGTTTAGTGTTGACCCTCCTTTATACCGCCAGACTTTGAACAGGAGTCTCGGCGGTCTTTTTTTGCAGGCAATGTTTTTAACAACAATATGAACGTGCGGGTGATACGAGGATGACAGCGTTTCTGCGACCAGACGGGTTGGCCAGCTACCGGACGGTTCTGACTTATCTGGCACTTCTGGCCGGTGTATTCACTTTTCTGCCAGGCTTCAGTTATCTGACAACCGCGCTGGCGTGCCTGGCTATTGTGCTTGGCTGGGCCAATCTGAGAATGGTCGCTCGGGTGATTTTCAGCCTGATCCTGATTCTTGGGGGGCTCGCGCTTGCGATAGAGCCGGTCGCACTCGAGCGGGCATCCGGCAACATGGCGAGGATCGGTGCACTAATCATCACCGTGATGCTGTTGTCTGCCGTTCTGGCCCAGTCGAATGATATAAAAATCATTTCCAGAAGTTTGTTTAGCGGCCGGCCTGCCCATCGCTACCTGGGCGTGACCACTGGCACCGCCGTTTTGTCGGTGCCGCTGAATTTTGGCGCCGTGGGCGTTATTGCCACCATGATTGGTGTTCAGATCAGGGAAAGGGGCGACAGTGGGCTGGCAAGAAATGCCGCCAGAGCGGTGGTGCGCGGATTTGGGGCATCGCCCATGGCATCGCCTCTGTCTATTGCGATTGTCATGGTGGTGACGTTTCTGCCCGGGCTTTCCAGCTGGAAGCTGATTGCAGCCTCCCTGCCGTTTGCTGCTTTGTATCTTGTCGCCGGCGCTGTGTTCCGGGAGCAGGAGGCCCCGGAGAGTAAGGTTGTGGTAGGCGCTGTTGAGGGAGCGGGGCCAGCCTGGGTCCGATTCCTGAGTACTATCGCGCTGATATGTCTTGGTGCATTTGCCCTCACCAGTCTAGCCGGTCTGATTTATTCCCAGGCGGTGACGCTCAGTTGCCTGACCGCAGTCGTTCTGGGGTTGCTGTACCGCCGTATTCAGGACGGCAAGCTTTTCATACCGTCGCTGGCGATGATGAACAATGAGTTGGCGATTATGGGGGGCTCGTCTTTTCTGGGGGGTGTGATTGGCACCTTCGCCCTGAACTGGATGGGTTCAGACTTCTCGCTGCCGGTGTGGGCTTATCCACTGGTAGCCATGTTGGTGCCCTGGCTGTTCTTTGCCGGCGGTGCCGTCGGTGTTAATCCGATCATTTCCGGTACTTTGTCAGGCAGCATTCTCGGCCCGATATGGCCCGATTACGGGTTACTGGCGCTCGGGTTCGGCATTGTAACTGGCTGGGGGATTACCATTGCCGGCACGCCGTTTTCGGCTAACGCGTTACTATTGGAGCGTTGTACCGGTTACGACACCCGGGTTGCTGCCTATGGCTGGAGTTTCAGGTATTCAATGATATCTTTGGCAGCCTCCAGCCTGATTTGTGGCGTCCTTGCCCTGCCTTTTTAGGCTCAGATCGCAAACCCGCCAAGTTTGGTTTCCAGATATTCCTCAATGCCTTCCTTGGCGCCTTCACGGCCAAGGCCACTGTTCTTCATGCCGCCAAATGGCGCGGCGGCGCTGGTGGGATTGATATCGTTAATGCCGATAATGCCGAAGTCCAGCGCCTCAAATGCCCGCATGGCGGTGGCCAGGTTGTTGCTATAGATATAAGCCGCCAGGCCATAGTCTGTGTCGTTGGCCATGGCAATAACGTCGTCTTCCGAGCGATAGGTAATCACGGGTGCAACCGGTCCGAAGGTTTCTTCCCGATAAATCTTCATATCCGCTTTTACGCCGGACAACACGGTGGGTGCGTAGAAGTGGCCACCCGATAACCCGTTATCGGTCAGGCGGTGACCGCCGGTTTCAGCTTTGGCACCTCGGGCAAGGGCGTCCTGAACCTGGTCGTCCACTTTCTGAATGGCCGCTTCGTTAATCAGCGGGCCAATGCCAACGCCGTCACTCATACCGTTACCCGCAACAAGTCGGCTGGCGCGGTTGCTCAGTTCCTTGATAAAGGGTTTGGCATGGTCTTCATGCACGAATATCCGGTTTGGGCTGATGCAGGCCTGGCCGGTATTGAGGAACTTGACCAGAGACAGGCCCTTGGCCGCATGCACCGGGTCTGCATCGGGGAATACGATGGCCGGGGCATGGCCGCCGAGCTCCATTGAGACTCGTTTCATGTTGGCGGCCGCTAATCCATTTAGCATTTTTCCAACGGGAGTAGAGCCGGTGAATGTGAGCTTTCGGACGCGCGGGTCTGTACAGAAGGCTTCGCCAACCCGGGCGGGGTTCTCAATCGTAATCAGATTTGTTACCCCCGGTGGAAAGCCGGCTTCCTCAAAGATTTCTATCATGGCGGCGGCACACAAAGGTGTGCTTTCGGCGGGTTTGAGAACGACGGTGCAGCCGGCGGCCAGAGCAGGAGCAAGCTTGCGGGTAATCATCGAAATAGGGTAATTCCAGGGCGTAATTGCGCCAACAACGCCCACTGGGGATTTCTGCACCAGGAAACGCTGATTCTCGCGGGCCGAGGGAATGATCTGTCCGTACATGCGCTTGGCTTCTTCTGCAAACCACAGCAGGAAGTCTGCGCCGTATTGTACTTCGTTCAGGGAAGCTTTCAGGGGTTTGCCCTGTTCGCGGGTCATCAACTCTGCCAGTGAGCGCTTCTGGCGGATCATTAGCTCCCAGGCCCGGTAAAGTAGCTGCGAGCGTTCATAGGCCGTTGTTTTTCGCCACGCCCGGAATGCCTGGTCGGCGGAGGCGATGGCCGCTTCGATATCCTGGTCGGTGCAGTCTGGCACCCGTCCAATGGTCTCGCCGGTTGCCGGGTTGGTAACGATGAAATCCGGTCGGTCTTTAATCCAACTTCCATTGATGTACATGAGCGGTAGCTCCAGAGAGTTCTGTCTAAGGCAATGTCCGATTCAACTCATAAACCACCATATTCACCGCCGAAGCAAGATTCAGAGACTCCACCGCAGCCGCGCCGGGGATGGTGAAGCGCCCGGCGCCCAGACTGGTCAGAGCCTCTTCCGGTACACCCCGGGCTTCGTTGCCAAAAAGATAGCAGTCGTGGCTCTGGAAGCCTGGGCTGGTGATTGGCTCTCCGCCAATGTCCAGGCAGGCAATGCGGGGGTAACGGCTGGGGAGTGTGTCCAGGTTTACATCGGTTTCCAGCGGAACATGGAAGATGGCGCCCATGCTGGCGCGCACAACTTTCGGGTTATAGGGATCGACGCTGCCGGGGCTGAGCAGGCAGCGCATGCCGCCAAACCAGGCCAGGGTGCGCAGGATCGTGCCCAGGTTTCCAGGATCCTGAACCTCATGTAGATAGACCGCTTTCCCGCCGGCTGTTGATGTGCCTGCCTTATCAGTGGGAAGCGGCGCCACGGCAAGAATACCTTGCGGAGTTTTGGTGTCGGCCAGTTGAGCCATCTGGCGGTCGCTGATGATGGTTTTTGGCCAGGGGCTGGGCCAATGTTCATAGGTGCTGGTGACAAACAGCTTGGCCTGCTGCCAGTGCGGGTTTCCGGCGGCGGCTTTTTCCAGCTCCAGTACCAGGTGCTCCCCTTCCACCAGGAAGTAGCCCAGTGACTGGCGATACTTTTTCTGGTGCAGTTTCTTGATGTCATCCAGTTTCACGGCCGGGTTCCTGCATTGGGTAGCGGTTGCAACGGTGGCGTCATTGTACTGTTGCCCCGTTGTGTTGTCAGGCTCGGGGCTTTTGCGGTAGTGAGGGTGGCCGCGTACAATGCAGTCTTTCCCGCAGTAGACAGAAGACACCCATGGCCCGTTCCAAAAGCAGTAACCGCTGGCTCGAAGAGCACGTCAACGATCCCTTTGTGAAGCAGGCGCAGGTAGATGGCTATCGATCCCGTGCCAGTTACAAGCTCCTGGAGATTAACGACAAAGACCGGCTGATCCAGCCTAATATGCTGGTGGTGGACCTGGGCTCCGCTCCGGGCGGCTGGTCTCAGGTTGCAGCGAAGCTGGTAGGTCACAAGGGGCGAGTCGTGGCCTCGGACATACTGCCCATGGATGCCATTGCGGGTGTTGAATTTATCCAGGGTGATTTCACTGAGCAGGACGTGTTTGACCAGATCATGGCCGTACTCGACGGCACCCGTGCCGATGTGGTCATCTCCGATATGGCACCCAATATCAGCGGCGTGAATGCAGCAGACCAGGCCGCGTCCATGTATCTGGTAGAGCTGGCGCTGGATATGGCGTGCCAGGTGCTCAAACCTAAAGGCAGCTTTGTGGCCAAGGTGTTTCACGGCGAAGGCTATGACGAATATGTGAAGGCCGTGCGTGCCGTATTCGATAAAGTAGTCGTGCGCAAACCGGATTCTTCCAGGGCCCGGTCCCGGGAAGTGTACCTGGTGGCGAAGGGGTTTCGGGGTAAATGAGGTTGCGTCATTTCGAATTTTGCACATTTCGTGCAAAGGTTGAGCAGTTCTGGTTGTCCTGATAGCGGGAAACCGAAATAAAGAAAAATAATTTGGGAATCGGCGTTGACAGTCTCGGAGAAGAATGTAGAATTCGCCTCCTCGTTGAGCAACACAGCTCAAACGCTCTTTAACAA
>NZ_DFLY01000029.1:0-367 GCF_002375525.1 Marinobacter sp. UBA3607
CACGCTAACCCGCGATGAACCTTAAAAAAGGATTGAATGATATGTCTCTGAAGCTCCAAACCATTATTTGTAGTACCCGTCCGGGCCGTAAGGGGCCCTCTGTTGCTGAATGGTTTAGTAACCATGCCAATGAACAGGGAAGCTTTGAAAGCGAGCTGGTGGACCTGGCGGACTTCAATCTCCCCGTCTTCGACGAGCCCAACCACCCACGCATGCAAAAATATGAGCATGCCCACACCAAGGCGTGGTCTGAAAGCGTGGCCAGTGCCGACGCCTATGTATTTGTCATTCCCGAGTACAACTACTGCCCGCCTCCTTCATTCGTGAATGCACTGAACTATCTCTACAACGAGTGGAACTACAAGCC
>NZ_DFLY01000029.1:545-29074 GCF_002375525.1 Marinobacter sp. UBA3607
CGAGTGGAACTACAAGCCGTGCGGCTTTGTAAGCTACGGTGGCGTGTCTGGTGGTTTGCGCTCGGCCCAGAACGCCAAGCAGCTGGTAACCACCCTGAAGATGATGCCGATGGTGGAAGGTGTGATGGTGCAGATGCCATGGGAGCACATGGACGATGCCGGTAAGTTTCAGCCCGCGCAGCCCCATTCCGAGTCCGCAACGGTGATGCTCGAAGAAATGGCCAAGTGGGCGCAGGCCCTGAAGGCGATGCGGTGAGCAAGGTGAACCTGTTTTACCTGTCTCACGGCGGCGGTCCCATGCCGCTGCTGGGGGATCCCGGGCATCGTCAGATGGTAGAAAGCCTGCAAGCTGCTGCGAAGCGGTTGCCCAGACCGTCTGCCATTCTGGTGGTGAGTGCCCATTGGGAGGAAGGGGTGCCCACGCTCACCTCCGGTGCTAATCCGCCACTGATTTACGACTACTACGGGTTCCCGGAGGAGTCTTACAGTGTTGAATACCCCTGCCCGGGGGAGCCGGTGTTGGCGGATAAGGTGCGGGCAGCTCTGGAACAGGCGGGCATAGACTCGAAGCTGGATGGCGAGCGTGGCTTTGACCACGGCCTGTTCGTGCCCCTGAAACTGATGTACCCGGATGCCGATATTCCCTGCGTGCAGCTGTCGCTGGTGAACTCCCTGGATGCCGGGGCACACCTGGCGATTGGTCAGGCCTTGGCGGATCTGGACTACGACAATCTGCTGGTAATCGGCTCAGGGTTCTCATTCCATAACATGCGGGCGTTCTTTGATCGCTCCGATACCGAAGCGGATACGAAAAACGCGCAGTTTCAGGACTGGTTGACGGAGACGTGTGCCGGTGCGGACCTGACTGAAGCCGAGCGTACCGAACGCCTGGCCCGTTGGGACGAAGCGCCCTTTGCGCGCTACTGCCATCCGAGGGAGGAGCACTTGTTGCCTCTGCACGTGTGCTACGGCATGGCCGGGCGAGCTTCAGATGACATGGAACCGGTAACGGTGCTGGGGAAGGATTCCCGGATGTTCTACTGGTTTGCGAGCTGAATACTCTGTCCTGAAATCCGAGAACCAGAAACAACAAAGCCCGGACCTTTCGGCCCGGGCTTTGTTGTAGGGAATTCTGGTCGGGACGGTAGGATTTGAACCTACGACCCCCTGCACCCCATGCAGGTGCGCTACCAAGCTGCGCTACGCCCCGTAAACTGCTGTCCACCAAGAAAAGAGGTTTATCTCAGTGGCTTAGCGGGAGCGAAGTCTACACCAGCCCACGGTAAAAATAAACAGGGGGCTAGCGATTTTCTTCGCGGAATTACCGGAGCTTGGTTTCCCGCAGTTTCAGGATGAATTCCGGCGGCTCGAAGGTGTCGGGCCGGGCATCGTCCCAGTATTTGTCGAAAACGGTCAGACCGGTTTTGCCTTCCAGCAGGGCGCCGGGTTCCAGGAAGGGGAAGAGATCCAGGTAGCTGTGTACCTCGGTTTTGGAAACCCTGCGAACAATATGTTCCGGCCCCAGTTCAGACGGGTGCTTCAGGCCGGAGGCTTCCAGCAGGTTCTGCAGGGCATCCAGGGTGTTCTTGTGGAAGTTGTACACCCGCTCGCTCTTCAGTGGGACATCCAGTTTGTTACCCCGGCGGGGGTCCTGTGTCGCAACGCCGGAAGGGCATCGGCCGGTGTGGCAATTCAGGGCCTGGATGCAGCCGAGGGCGAACATATAGCCCCGTGCCGCGTTACACCAGTCGGCGCCCAGGGCCAGGGTGCGGGCAATGTTGAACGCAGACGTGATCTTGCCGGCGGCACCAATGGCGATATCTTCCCGCAGGTTGGCGCCAACCAGTGTGTTATGAACCAGCAGCAGGGCTTCGGTCAGCGGCATGCCCAGCCGGTTGATGAATTCCAGCGGTGCGGCACCGGTACCACCTTCTCCTCCATCCACCACAATGAAGTCCGGTTTCTTGCCGGTTGCCAGCATGGCTTTGACGATGGCAAACCATTCCCATGGATGGCCGATCGCCAGCTTGAAGCCCACCGGTTTGCCACCGGAGAGTTCCCGCAACTGGTCCAGGAATTCCAACAGCTCAACCGGGTTGGAAAAGGCGGAATGGCTGGCCGGTGATATGCAGTCTTCCCCCATTTGAACGCCACGGGCTTCGGCGATTTCACGGGTGACTTTTTCGCCGGGCAAGATACCTCCGTGGCCAGGTTTTGCCCCCTGAGATAGTTTGACCTCTATCATTTTCACCTGGTCCAGCGTGGCGTTCTGCCGGAACATGTCCGGGTTGAAGCTGCCGTCCGGATTGCGGCAACCAAAGTAGCCTGAACCTATCTCCCAGACCAGGTCACCACCGGGTTCCCGGTGGTAGCGGGATATCGATCCTTCGCCGGTGTCGTGGTAGAAGCCGCCTTTGCGCGCTCCGGCGTTCAGGCTGAGGATGGCATTGGCGGACAGGGAGCCAAAACTCATGGCGGAAATGTTGAACACACTGGCGCTGTAGGGTTTCGCGCAGTTTCTGCCAATCACAATGCGGAAGTCGCTGTTATCCAGACGCGTGGGGGTGAGGGAGTGGTTCATCCACTCGAAGCCTTCCTCGTACATGCTTAGCTGGGAGCCGAAAGGGCGCTTGTCCAGAACCTGCTTGGCGCGCTGGTAAACGATGGTGCGCTGTTCCCGGGAGAAGGGGCGCTCCTCGGTGTCAGACTGGATAAAATACTGGCGGATTTCTGGCCCCACAGATTCGAACAGGTAGCGGAAGTTCGCCATGATCGGATAATTGCGGCTCACCGTATGACTGCGCTGCAGTAGGTCCCAGGTGCCCAGGGCGGTCAGCGCCGCGAAGATCACCGGTATGAGGTACCAGCCGCCAAGCCACAGGGTAACAGGCAGGGAGATGATCAGCCCGGCAATGCTGATGGCGTAGGCGGAATAACGTACTGGGAAGGTGGTGGTTTTCGCCATAGTGACCTCTGGAGGACGAACGGATGTGTGAAGCCTGCAGCTACAAAACCTATCTTACGGAAACCTTGCCGGGTTGGAACCGCTGATTGTGAAAGTTTTCAGGCACTTCCTGAACGTTTGTCTATGCTTATGGTTGGTGGCGTGATCGTTTTGCTGCTTTGATATTTTGAGTTCAAAGTAATAAAATGACGCGCTTGTAACGTTTGAATATCCATTCATGCGTCTGAATATAGAACTGTCAAAAATCACACCAGAATCAGGAGGCTCCAACGTGGGCGAGGTAGTGAAAGACGAGTATCAGACGGACTACGTCGCAGGCCAGGATAATATCAGTCCGTTTGGCCTGGACCTGCATAACTGGGTGTTCCCGGTAACAGCAGTCATTGTAGTTCTGTTTGTTATAGCCACTCTGCTGTTTCCGGCTATGGCCAAGGAAACGCTCGATGGTGCAAAGTGGGGAATTATTGCCAGTTTTGACTGGTTTTTCCTGCTCAGTGCCAACATCTTCGTGATTGTCAGCCTGGCGCTGATCTTCATGCCGGTGGGCAAAATCCGCCTGGGTGGCCAGGAGGCCAAGCCGGAATTTACCACTATGTCCTGGTTTGCCATGCTGTTCGCGGCGGGTATGGGTATCGGCCTGATGTTCTGGGCCGTCGCCGAGCCGGTTGCCTACTACACGGGCTGGTACGAAACGCCCTTCAATGTCGAGGCGAACACGCCCGCAGCCCGCGACCTGGCGATGGGTTCAACCATCTACCACTGGGGCCTTCACCCCTGGGCAATCTACGCCATTGTGGCTTTGTCCCTGGCCTTCTTCGCCTTTAACAAGAACATGCCACTGACCATCCGCTCGGCGTTCTTCCCGTTGCTGAAAGACCGCGTATGGGGTTGGCCGGGGCACATCATTGATGTGCTGGCGGTTGTAGCGACCATCTTCGGCCTGGCAACCTCCCTTGGCTTCGGTGCCCAGCAGGCAGCCTCCGGCCTGGATTACCTGTTCGGCCTGGGTTCCGGAACCAACGTGCAGATGGCGATCATTGTGGGCGTTACCGCAGTGGCCCTGGTCTCGGTTCTCCGCGGCCTGGACGGCGGTGTGAAGGTGCTGAGTAACATCAACATGATGACGGCTGGCGTACTGCTGTTCTTCATCCTGTTCGCCGGCCCCACCATGACCATCCTGGAAACGATCTGGGTAACGTCCTCCAGCTATGTGGCCAATGTGGTGCCCCTGAGCAACCCGTTCGGCCGTGAAGATTCCGCCTGGATGCAGGGCTGGACTGTGTTCTACTGGGCCTGGTGGATTTCCTGGTCACCGTTCGTAGGTATGTTTATTGCCCGTGTATCCAAGGGCCGTACCGTGCGTGAGTTTGTGACTGCTGTGCTGATTATTCCCACCGTGATCACTACCGTGTGGATGAGCGGCTTTGGCGGCACCGCGCTGGAGCAGATCCAGCAAGGCGTTGGCGTGCTGGCAGAGAACGGGCTGACTGAAGTGTCCCTGGCCACCTTCCAGATGTTTGAAGGCCTGCCGCTGACCGGCATTATCTCCTTCGTCGGGATTATCCTGGTGCTGGTGTTCTTTGTAACCTCATCGGATTCCGGTTCCCTGGTTATCGACAGCATCACTGCTGGCGGTAAAACCGATGCACCCACTGCGCAGCGCGTGTTCTGGGTGGTTATGGAAGGTGCCATTGCTGCGGCGCTGATCTTTGGCGGCGGTGATGATGCGCTTGGCGCTATTCAGGCCGTGGCCATCAGTGCGGGCTTGCCGTTCACGGTGATCCTGCTGATCATGACCTGGGGCTTGCTCAAGGGCCTCACCCATGAGCGGAAACTGCTGCTTCAGCGGGGCGAATTGCTCTGATCAGCTGAAGTAACGGAATAAAAAACCGGGGCTGTGAAAGGCCCCGGTTTTTTTGTGGCTGAAGAAAGCGTTCAAAGTTTGCCGAACGTCTCCATGGCGTAGTGCACCCGCTCCCTCGGGCTGAAGTGGGGCCGCTTCAGGGCTTCGATATTCTTCAGGCGGGGCAGCAGGCCGCAGCCATTTGCCATCTGGATGGCCAGCCCGGGCCGGGCATTCAGCTCCAGCAGGAGCGGGCCCTGATGGGCATCGACTACCAGGTCCACACCCATATAGCCGAGATTCGTCGCTTCATAGCAGCGGGCGGCCATTTCCAGCATGTTTTCCCAGTCGTCAATGCGGATGTTTTCCAGGGCCAGGCCGGTATCCGGGTGCAGGGTAATCGGGCGGTTGAATTGCACGGCATTCAGGCTCTGGCCTTTACCGATGTCCAGGCCGACACCCACCGCACCCTGATGCAGGTTCGCCTTGCCGTCAGAGGCCTTGGTGGCCAGCCGGAGCATGGCCATTACCGGGTAGCCCTGGAAGATGATGATGCGGATATCCGGCACGCCCTGATAGGAATATTTCGCCAGGGCAGGGGAGGATTGCACCAGGTCTTCGACAATGGCCACATCCGGCGTACCGGCCAGCGAGTAAAGGCCGGCCAGGATGTTGGTCAGGTGTCGCTCCAGCATGGCCACGCTGATGCGGGCGCCGGAGGCTTTTACGAAGTCGTCACCATCGCGCCCGGTGATTACGGTAATGCCTTTGCCCCCGGACCCCTTGGCGGGCTTGATGGCAAAGCCGTCCAGGTCTTCGGCCATTTCCCGGAAGTGGGAAATTTCGTGCTGCTGGCGCACAACCTGAAGAAGCTTCGGGGTTTTTACCCCGTATTCGCTGACTGCCAGCTTGGTCTTCAGCTTGTTGTCGACCAGCGGGTAAGACGAGCGCTCGTTGTACCGGGCAATGTAATCCACATTGCGCCGGTTCATGTTCAGCATGCCAAGCCGGGTGAGCCTGCGCGGAGATATCCAGCCGCCCATATCAGTCGTAGGCCTTCATGGGGGTGAATCGGCGCAGTTCGCTGAGCTTGTAGCCGGTGTACTGGCCCATCAGCAGGATCAGCCCCAGAATCACCAGGTGCAATTCCGGGAAGTTGAGCGTGAGATGGCCGGCCAGCGGCAGGCTCATGACCAGGTAGGCGCAAATCGCCACAAACAGGCTGCCGGAGCCCTGTACCAGAACTTCCCGGGCACCTTCCTCTTCCCAGAGAATGGACATGCGTTCGATGGTCCAGGCAATGATCACCATGGGGAAGAAGGTTACCGTCATGCCGGTGTTGAAGCCCATCTGGTAGCCGATAATGCTCAGGCCGGCGGTAATAAAGATCACCAGGATGATCAGTGCGGATATCCGAGAGACCAGCAAAAGGTTCAGGCTCGACAGATAGCCCCGCAGCACCAGGCCGATGGCCACCACAGACAGGAAGGCTATCAGGCCGGGCACCAGGGTGGTCTGCACAAAGGCCACCGCAATCAGCACCGGCATGAAGGTGCCGGAGGTGCGGATACCGATGACAATCCGCATGAACGCGACAATCAGTGCACCCAGCGGCAACAACAGAAGCATGCGGAACATGCTTTGTTCTTCGATGGGCAGCTGGTAAAAACCGAGCACACCCAGCCCGTTCTGGTTGGCCTCCAGCGTGGCCAGTTGTAGTGCCGGCACGGTTTGCCGCAACATGGAGAAGCTCACCTGGGAGTTGTCGCCACCAAGAACATCCAGCAGGGATTCCGAGCCCTGGCGCCACAGCAGCAAACTTTCCGGTACGCCTTGCTCGCCTGTGCGGGGGTCAAAGGTCAGCCAGCGTTCACCGTTGTATATTTGCAGGAAGGGCACCAGCTGCTGGCGCCGGCGGGCATCTTCCAGCTTTAGCGCATCGGCGGTGCGGGCGGCAATGCCCGCGTGGTTGAGCATGCGCACCATCAGCTGCAGGTAATTGTCTTCAGAGACCAGCAGGGTGGTGTTCTGGGTGCGGGTGTCTGGCTGCATCAGGCGGATCAGTTCCCGGGTCATGCTTTCCGGGCTGCTGGAGCGTTCCATGGCCTGGTCCAGCAGTTCACGAACCGCGGTGGCCTGGGGTTCTTCCCAGAATACCGCCTGGGGCCGGGGCGTGCGCACCGGCGTTTGCTCGGTAACATCTTCATCCGGAACGAACTGGGCCTTGAAATACAAGGTCTGGGGGCCAGACACTTCACGCTTGGTCCATTCCGCCCGCCGGCTTCTGGGGGACTCGAGGATGGAGAAGCCGTAGCCGGGAGAGGCCGCCTGTTCGGTCAGAATACGAAAGCCGGGCGGCTGCTCCGGAATGTGCAGGCTGACTTCGGCGGCGTCATCCAGGGCGTCGAAATCCACTCGGGCTTCAATCATCCATACCGGGCGCTGTTCACCGGTCATCCAGGGAATGCCTAGTTCCAGGTGGCGCCAGGTGGCAATAGAAATCCCCGCCGCAATCAGCAGGAAGACAAACACATAGAACGGAGCTCGTGAGCGGGCGGTCATTCATTGCCTCCGCTTTCAGCATTTTCGCGGTAGGAGGCCGGCAGTTCCGTGGCGTATTCCTTGCCAACATCAATCAGCATGACATCCCTCAGTATGTTTCGGCCGATCAGCACTTCGTGGGTCAGGTTGGTGCGATCTGCCAGGGTGAACTCCGCCACTTGCTGGTGGTCGCCAATGGCAAACTGCAGTTCGACCACCACCCGGCGCTCGGCTTCATCGGCGGCCGACTGGATGATGCGTACCCGGCGGGAGATTTCCCGTTCCAGGGTAACCCACTGTTCGTAGTCGGTGCCTGGTACCGGCACGTCAAAGCGAACCCAGTTGCTGCCATCCCGCTCGAAACGTTTGATGTTCTGGGCGTGGATAGACGAGGTTTCGGCGCCACTGTCGATACGGGCGGTGTAAATCAGCCCCGGGTCTGCCAGGTAGAATTTTTCCACCTCGCCCACAATCACCTTGCCCTTCAGGCGGTCTGCGCGGCCGGTGTCTTTGGGGATTGGCGGGCATACTTTTTCTTTAACCGGCGGGCACACGGGTTTTTCAACCTGGGTGGCGATGGCATCCAGGATGGTCTGGGTAGACTGGCGGTTATCGGTAAGCAGCTGGTTGTGCCGAACGTTGGCGTTTTCTTCCATGGTAACCAGTGTGGAGCGCTGGGTTTTTACCGTGGCGCGAACGTCTTCAAGCCCATCCTTGGGAACCATAAGGTAGCGGTCTGTGGAGCAGCCCGCCAAGGCTACAGCGAGCCCGGTAATGGCCAGAAAGGTAAGTGTACGGGCTTTCGGAAACCTGTAACCCATGAATATCCCCTGAAACGGCTGCCCGCCGGTGGTCATAAAGCGGTAGCGCTGGATGTGTTGTCGGTCAGGCGGGGAAGTATACTACAAGCATCTGTGTGTTGACTTTACAGATGGTTAAGGCGCTTTAGCCGGCAAAAAACGGACCCTGCCCGAGCGGGGTTTCCGCCCTCAGGTATTCCTGGATAACCGGCGAACAGTTGAGGTAGAACAGCAGCAATTCCCGCTGGATATCCTGGTCCTGGGTGCGTGCTGCGAAGCTGATCACCTGCTTGAGCGAGTGGTCACTGGCGGCGGTGTCGTCCGGCACAACAAAGCTTTTGCCGTAGCGCGCACGCAGCAATGTGGTCAAGCGCTCCAGGTGGAACTCCCCGGTGTGGGTAATGTGGGGCAGTAGCCGTACACCGTGAGACACGCCTGCACCGCCGGGATACAGCCCGTCTCCGCGCTGGCCATCGGCGCCATCGCTGTGCAGAAATTCTGCTCCCAGTTTTCTCCAGAGTTCCTTCAACATGCTCCTGTCCTTGCCAGTGAGCGCAACACGAGAAAGGTTTTGATTAACCTTTAATCCGTTTTAGATGAATTTACGGCGGGCGTCCAGCAACAGATCTATACAATTCCTTTAATTGCCAAACAGTCGATACCCGATTTGCGTGGTGGTTCCGCCACCGTAACAAGCTTGTGGCAATCAGGTACACTCTCGGGTTTGATGGTTCCCGTATCAAGGAGTTCAATCTTGTGACAGACGTACTCATCCGGGCAATGGCTGAACGCCCCGAGTGGATGGCGGGCTGGTTTCTGGGGCTGATTGCGGCCTGTGTTGTTCTGCTGGTGCTGACGCTGTGGGCGCTGTTCAGGCTTAAGGCCGGGCAGCAGCATACTGGCGCCCTTCACAGCCAGCAGGTTCAGCACCTGGAGCAGTCGCTGACAGAGCAGAGAACGCGGTCGGCAAAGCTGGAAGCAGCGATAGAAGGCTGGCGTAACCAGGTAACCGAACTGAAAGCCGATCTGCGGGAGCAGCAGGTAACCCTGGATAAAGAACGCCGCAATGCCAATGAAAAGCTGGAACTGCTGGAGCGCAACCGGGATGCCCTGAAGCAGGAGTTCGAGAACCTGGCCAACCGCATTTTCGACCAGAAAAGTGAGCGCTTCAGCCAGCAGTCCAAAACCAGCCTGGATTCCTTGCTCAACCCGTTCCGCGACCAGTTACAGGACTTCCGCAAACGGGTGGAGGATGTTTACACCACCGAAACCCGCGACCGCCAGGCCCTGCGCAGCGAGATCAAATCCCTGCAGGAGCTGAACCGGCAGATTACCGAAGAAGCCGCCAACCTGACCCGGGCCCTGAAAGGGGACAAGAAAGTGCAGGGCAACTGGGGTGAGCTGATTCTGGAGCGGGTACTGGAGCGCTCGGGCCTGCGCAAGGGCGTGGAGTATGAAACCCAGGGCAGCTACCGGGACGACGACAACCAGCTGCTGCGTCCGGACGTGATTGTGCACCTGCCAGACCAGCGCAACCTGGTGATTGATTCCAAGGTTTCGCTGGTGGCCTATCAGCAATGGGTTGTGGCAGAGGAAGACAGCGCACGTGAAGAGGCCCTTAAACAGCATGTAGAAGCCGTGCGCAACCACATCCGAACCCTGAGCGAGAAAGACTACAGCCAACTAAATGGTCTGCATTCACCGGACTTTGTATTTTTGTTCATGCCCATTGAGCCGGCTTTTGTGGCAGCATTCCAGCAGGACGAGAACCTGTTCGCGGAAGCCTTCGAGCGAAAGATTATTGTGGTGACACCCACCACCTTGCTGGCCACCCTGCGGACGATCGAGAACATCTGGCGGTACGAACGGCAAAGCCAGAATGCCCGGCGCATTGCCGACAGGGCCAGCGCGGTGTACGACAAACTGCGGGTGTTTGTGGAAGCTATGGAGCGTTTGGGCAGCCAGCTGCACACCGCGCAGGGCACCTACGACAACGCCATGAATACCCTGACCCGTGGCCGCGGCAACCTGATTTCCCAGGCCAACCGGTTTGTGGAACTGGGCGTGCGGGTTAAAAAAGAGTTGCCCAAAAGTATTACGGAACAGGCTGAGGTAGATGCGGACGACGCTTACGAGCCCGATGAGCCTGAAGACAGCACAGAGAAGACTCAGGAGTAGCAGAATGTTGGTATCGAACAAGCGGCAAACGCTGGCAAAGCGTTCATGGCTGGCCGGCCTGGTGCTGTCTTCCGCGCTGGCGGCCTTTTCCGGACAGGCGTTTGCCCTGGAGCCCGAGCATGAAATTCGACGGCTGATGCTGGCCACCGAAGCCGCTGTGCAGGCTGACAACTGGGCCGAGGCCGGCGAGTTCCTGAACCGCTTGCAGGCGATGGAAGGTGAGAAGCCGGCGGAATACTACTATTACCGTGGCCGTGCGATGCTGAAGGCTAATCACCTGAACGAAGCCCGGGCGGCACTGGAAACCTACGTGAGCCAGGTAGGGGCCGAGGGCCAGCATTATCAGGAATCCCTGAAGCTGATTACCGATATTGAGAAGGTAAACCGGGATAACGTACGCGCTCTGGCCGAAGGCGCTGCGCAGGTGGAAGAGCCGGTTGCCGTGATCGAACCGGCCGGGCAGGAAAGCCTGAAAACCCTGCGTCAGCTGTACCTGGCCAGAACTGACCGGGAAGCGCTGGTTATTCACCTGAATGCGGTGCTGGATACCGCGGGCTGGCGCAGAGACAAAACCGTGGTGCGGCTGGACCGGCCGGCCGACATTCAGTATCGGGTGACGATTGATAACAGCAACGTGAATGTCCAGGAGATTCGCCGGGAGCTGGATAACAGCTTTGTGCGCAAAACCAGCGTGCTGCCTGTATTTGGTGTAAACCCTCAGCTGCGCTGGGATTGCGAGCCCGCCGTTGCCGCCTGCTGGGTATACGACCCGAGGGATGGCTCCCGCCTGTTCCAGATGGCCCAGAACCAGGACAAAGCCCGAGAAGCAGCTCAGACCCTGGGTAGGCTAATTCGTAACCTGCAGCAGGGCCGTTCCGGCTCCTGAGCGGGCATTATTGCGCCAGGTCGCCCCGTTCGCCTTCCCGCCAGGCGCCCGGGGTAACCCCGGTCCACTTCTTGAAGGCACGGTGGAAGGTGGATGGCTCGGTAAAGCCGACCCGCTCGGCGATATCGTTAATGGGCAGTTCCTGATGGCTCAGGTAGTAGATGGCCATATCCCGCCGCAGTAAATCCTTGATCTCCTGAAACGACGTGTTTTCCTGCTTCAGCCTTCGGCGCAGGGTTTGCGGGCTGGTATGCAGCTCCAGGGCAATCCAGTCGAAATCCGGCATGGGCCTGGAGAAATCCCGGCCAATCAGGCCCCGGATGCGGCCGGTCCAGGTGTTGCTTTCATCCGGTCGTGACAGCAGATCTGCCGGGGAGGTTTTCAGGAATTGTCGCATTTCCGGTTTGTCCCGGATCACCGGGGCAGACAAAAAGCGCTTGCTGAAGGTGAGGGCGGTGCAATCGGAGTCAAAGCTCAGCGGGCAGTGGAAGATATGGCGGTACTCATCGCCATGCTCCGGCCGCGGGTAGTTGAACTCGGCTTTCTCCAGTTCCACCGGCTGGCCGATCAGCCAGCTGCCTAAGCGGTGCCAGATCACCAGAATGCTTTCCCGAAGGTAGTAGTCCGGATCGTGTATTTCACCTTCGATTCGCGTCACCAGCCGGGCGCTGTCTTCGCCCACTTCCAGCTCCATGGCCACCATGGGTTCGAACAGGCGGGAGAACTGGAATGCCCGCTGATACACCTCTTCCAGGGTCTGGCAATCGATCACCAGCGCACACATGGTGGCAAAGGTGCCCGAGCGGGCCCGGCGTGAACCCAGCCCCATAAACTCATCGCCGGTGCGGCTCCAGATTACCTGCATCAGGGTGCTGAACTGATCACTGCTGACCCGCGCTTTCTCGATACGCAACAAATCCGGCGAGATACCGGCTTCCTGCAACAACTCGTGCACATCCAGCCCCAGCCTTTGTGCGCCGGACAGGGATGCTTCAACAAAGTGTTTGGAAACCGTGAGGGTAGACATAACCTGAGCCAAAATTAAAACGTGTTTCATCATAAGTGGCCGGCGCCACAATGCAACCACCTGATTTGCCGGACATTGGAAGAAACTGCCAATAGGAATGAAGTAACCGGCAGTTGGCCCCGCCGGCAAAACCCGTCAGCATGATGCACAGTAACCCTATACCCATAACAACGAAAAGGAGCACCTCTATGCCCGGCCCACTGAGTACCCTGAAAGTCCTGGATTTCAGCACCCTGCTGCCCGGCCCCTACGCCACCATGATGCTGGCGGACATGGGCGCCGAAGTGCTGAGGGTAGAAGCCCCCGACCGGGTAGACCTGGCCAAGGTAATGCCGCCCTTTGATGGCAAGTTCAGCACCACGTTCTCCTACCTGAGCCGTGGCAAGCAAGCCCTGCAGCTCAACCTGAAACAGCCGGAAAGCGTGGAGAAGATCAAGGAACTGGTGAAGGACTACGACATTGTGGTGGAACAGTTTCGCCCCGGCGTAATGGACCGCCTGGGCGTGGGTTATGAAACCCTGAAGGCCATCAACCCGAAACTTATCTACTGCGCCATCACCGGCTATGGCCAGACCGGCCCCTACAAAGACCGCGCCGGCCACGATATCAACTACCTGGCCATCTCTGGTGTTGCCAGCCACTGCGGCCGCGCCGACAGTGGTCCGCCCCCCATGGGTATCCAGATTGCCGACGTGGCCGGCGGCTCCCACCACGCCGTGATGGGCATCCTCGCCGCCGTGATCCAGCGCCAGCAAACCGGGCAGGGCGCTTTCATCGACATCAGCATGACTGACGCCGCCTTCGCCCTGAACGCCATGGCCGGCGCCGCCGCACTGGCTGGCGGTGTGGAGCAGAAACCCGAGGGCGGTATGCTCAATGGCGGTACTTTCTACGACTACTACCAGACCAGCGATGGCCGCTGGTTGTCTGTGGGCAGCCTGGAGCCGCAGTTCTCGGCACGGCTGTGCGACACGCTGGACATCAGCGAAATGAAGAGCTTTGCCCTGAGCCAGAACCCGGAGCATCAGCAAAAGCTGAAAGCGGCGATTAAAGAGAAGATTGCCGGGAAGACGTTTGCCGAGTGGCGGGAGGTTTTTGCAGAGGTGGATGCCTGTGTGGAGCCGGTGCTGACCATTGAGGAGGCGGCGGAGCATCCGCAGATTGTGGCGCGGGGGATGGTGGTTGAGAAAGACAGGGGGGATGGTTTGGGGCAGAGGCAGTTGGGGGTGGCTTTGAGGTTCGCAGAGTAGCAACGAAAAAGCCCCGGCGGTGCCGGGGCTGATCTGCGGTAGATCGTGAGTTGCTTACTCTGGTGCCGAACTTGGCGAGTTGAGAATCATATAAAGTGTTTGTCCAACTAGACTTTTAAATACTCCTGCTGCTGCAGTGGAATCGACGATGACTTCACCACCTTGAGCAATGGTTCGATTTTTCAGGAACTCAAATTCAAACTCAGCCAGGTTAGGCACTTCAGCTTTCTCTTCACGCGGCAGCACCGGTGTTCCATGCGTACCAGCCGGGTAACGAGTGAAACCGGGAAGGCCTTCTGCGTAGTCGTTAGCCGCGGGATCTGGAGAGAACGCTGCGGTTGCAGACCAAGCGGCCAGCGGCTCTGAGCCTGCCAGGGGAGCCTCGGGCGAATTGATCATCAGGTTACCGATACCTACTTGCAGTGGCTTATATCCTTGCGGCCACTGAGAAGTAAATCCAGCCGCTTCCGCCTCGCCCAAATAGAACTCAAATGCAGCGTTAATAGTTGTGCGATCACCGTCAACCTGAGAAATCAATGTGCGGGATCCTTGCATTTCCGCTGCGTAGTTGATCGGGTCGACCGTATCAACGGCAGCTTGGAATACCCCAAAGAAGGACTGAAGATCGCCGTCCTGTTGAGTCAGGCCCGCCTGCTGATTGAGACCGGCAAGGATGGTCGGAGCAAAGGACGGAGAGTTTTCAAGCATGCGAACAATGCCGGATGCCGGGGTCATCAGGTGGCTGTTGGCAATCTCCAGATCTTGGTTGCCACTCGCGTTCGCTGCCATCACAAATGCGTTACCGTTGACGGTGCCCAAAGAATGGCCAACGAAGTGAACCGTAGCATTTGCAAACGCAGGCACGTTCGGCAGTGACGCTCGAAGATTCAGAAGATCCAGAGCGCCCTGGCGGAGATTGTCCCGGGTGTTCAGGAAGTTGCCGAGGTTGATGAACAGGTCACCGGAGGCGCCGGGTTCTTCTGGGTTCTCTGCAAGGTCGAAGTCCAGCTTCGCCCATGGAAGGTTTTTAGGCCCAGAGTCCAGTGTGCGGTCATAATCCGGGTTGCTGCCCCAGCCGAAATGACGCTCGTTAACGCCTTCGGCATTGACACCCGCTGTGGTTGATACTGGTGTCAAGCCAGGAATTGTACTTCCTGAATTTGCAACAGTTTGCTGTGCAACCGCTAGAGTGCCGACGAGAGTTTGGATACCTTCGTCGGTTGCAAAGCTTTGTACAGTGCCGTCAATTGTCTCGTTGCCTGTTGGTGAATATTGCGTAGGTGCAAGAATGAGTAGTTTTACACCATTCGCGATGGTAGCTGTTTGCTCTGCCAGAGGAGTTCCAGCTAGTCGCTGACCAATAACTTGAACCAAAACTTGATCAAGTATTGTACCGCTCACTGCTGCATCAATGTTTGCGTCAGTGACGGCCAGCAATGGCTTGATAGGGGCGAGATCTTCATCCTCACTAGCCTGCAAACCTTCAAGCAGTGCTTTCGCTGTGGACTCTTTGGCTTCAAGTGTTGCTGGTGCAATACCATGCAATGGCTGATCAATGGCAACAACCGCGATTCGACGTTGCACCGGCAGTGCTGGGTTTAGGCCTGCTGCCACCAGAGCTGAACCGAAGGCCAGTGCGGCACTGCGGTCAGTAGTGATGCCATGCTGGAAAATTACAACGTCAGTTATGGCGCCCACAGAGTTCAAATTGGCCTCAGCCAGAGGGGTCTCAGCGAAAGCATCTGAACTGAAGTCAGGGTGCATAATCAACATGGGTACTTCGATGTCACCCGTAGACGCCGGGAACGGGAATAGAGAGTTTACTGCTTCGCTGATTACCTTGCCTTTAGCTTCACCGTCTTGCCAAATTGCACCCTGTGGCAAGACCAATCCTGCGTCTTCGAACGCTCCGTTCAGAACAGTTGCAAAGGCCCGATCCGCTTTCCAGGATCCAGCTTGAATAGCCTTGCCGTCAGTTGCTGAAGGCTGGCCAAGATGGTATGGAAGTTTGATGCTGGCTTCGTTAACTGCAACAAAATCCGATCCCGTTATATTTGCCAGAACTGCCGATTTTTGTTTCGCAGCAACAGAATTCTCAGCCAAGTTAATAGCGCGGGAGTCTGGCTCAGCAATGCTGATATTGGCTGCATCAAGGGCTTGGCCAATTTTACTGCCCAATCCTTCTGCTACGCATGCGAACACATCTGGAGCAGCACTGCAGGGAGCGAGGGCTTCATTATTGAGAGCTGCAGCCGGGTCGAAGGTCGCAAGCGCTCCTTCGATTGCTTTCTCGATATCGGCAAATCCGAAGTCAGCAGGGCTAGTGCTTGCCCAGAGAAAATCAGAGGCGTCCAGTTTGCCGTCGCGATTCACATCAAAATCGGCGGCATCAATACTGCCATCCCGGTTCAGGTCCCATTTCTGGAAGCCGGTAAGAGGGCTTGGCTTCTCTTCCTCGAGGTCTGTGCCTTGGGCAAACAAGGCCGCGCCAACTACTTTCTTGGCGGTAGAAACTTTCACAAAGTTTTCCAGCTGGTCACGCAGCCAAATCTCAGGATTTGCAATATACTTCAATACCTTGACGTCATTTGAAGTAGTGAAGCTGTAGCTAAGAGCAATGTCATCCTGCTTGAGAATCAGTTGGCCATCGCTTGCTTGGGCTGCAAAACCGATAACCGTAGGCTCCCAGATACGGTTGGTGAGGGAGCGAATGGGAGCCAGTGCGCTAGAAATCAGTGGGTCATCTTCTGCGGTAATATTTTTGTATACCGGATCCTGAATCAGCGGCTCGCCGGACGCGTCTTTCACGTCTTTGGTAAGGCCAACAACATAGCGGGTGTTAGGAGCCAAAGGTGCCGTTGGAACGATACGGATTGCTGAGTTGCCATCCAACTCTACGAGATCAACCTTGAATGAAGTTGTGGCGGCTTGCGCGGCGTCAACGGTCGGGGGTTCCTGGTTGCCAAGCCCCTGAATAGGGTCTCCACTGGCGTACTTCAGAGGAATCAAAAATACCGTCTGGTTAGGGATCAGATTGGCTTCTTCGGTTGTAGCGGGCAGTTTGCCGTTGGTCTTCAGTACGATCGGATCGACTGTAGAGGCACCGCTCAAGCTGTCCAGTGCAACGGCGGGAGGAGGGGAATTCTCATTGAGCTCAATCAAAAATGTTCCGTCTAATGAACCGGAGAAGCTCAAGTCTGTTGGAGTTGGGACTTGACGAGTAGCCGGGTTAAAAATCGGCCAGGTCTTTCCATCAATCGCAGGATCAGTGTACTTCGGATCAGGGTTAGCGTTTTTGGTGTCGCTGCCGCTGTCAAAACAGCCAGTCAACCCAAGGGAAGAAGCCACGGCAAGACTTATTAGAGTTTTCTTGAACATGGGTGGAACCTTTTCCTGTTGTTGTTTCGTTATATCCGGCTTAGACGGAACCGGTCGGCCCCTGAATTCCGCTCTTTTGCCTGTTCTGCTTGTCTGTTTGGTTGTCTGAAATTGTAGCCAGCACGTTTAGCCAATTTCTGTAGCTTTGACTATAGCGACAGAGTGGCAAGTGTTGATCAGCCAAAAGTGTGATTCTGCTTTTGGAATCCCTCCTCGCAAGGTTGGAGTGGCCTTCCTGAAAAATAGTGGGCGGTGAGGGGTTTGTCGAGTGGCCGGGCGCACAGAAACGCTGCTTTTAACAATTTGTTGCGAATATGAACGGAACGGGCCATAGATTTTGCCGTTTCAGGTAATAGCGCCGTTCGCCTTCCGTCGCATCACGCGCCGGCGGGAATTTCTGGTAAACTCTCGCTTCCTTATTTAAAGGTAGGGGCTGCCTTGGCAGTTCCGCACCATTTCCATAATCAGAAAGCTGATGAGGCGACTATGACCACCGTAATCCGCCAGGACGACCTGATCGAAAGCGTAGCCGATGCGCTGCAGTTTATTTCCTATTACCACCCGAAGGATTTCATTCAGGCCGTGTACGAGGCCTACCAGCGGGAAGAGTCCCAGGCGGCCAAGGATGCCATGGCCCAGATTCTGATTAACTCCCGCATGTGCGCCCAGGGCCATCGCCCGATCTGCCAGGACACCGGTATCGTTACCGTGTTCGTGAACATCGGTATGGATGTGAAGTTCGAGTGCGACATGGCGCTGGACGATGTGATCAACGAAGGTGTTCGCCGCGCTTACACACATCCGGACAACGTACTGCGGGCCTCTGTGCTGGCAGACCCGGACGGCAAGCGCCAGAACACCAAGGACAACACCCCGGCCATCATTCACTACAAGATGGTGCCGGGTAACACCGTAGAAGTGCACGTTGCAGCCAAGGGCGGCGGTTCTGAGGCCAAGTCCAAGTTTGCCATGTTGAACCCGTCTGACTCCGTAGTGGAGTGGGTTCTGAAAATGATTCCGCAGATGGGTGCCGGCTGGTGTCCGCCTGGCATGCTGGGTATTGGTATTGGTGGTACCGCCGAGAAGGCGATGGAACTGGCCAAGGAAGCCCTGCTGGACCCGATCGATATTCACGATCTGCAGGCCCGTGGCGCCTCCAACCGCGCTGAAGAGCTGCGTCTTGAGCTGTTCGAGAAGGTAAACGATCTGGGTATCGGCGCCCAGGGTCTGGGTGGCCTGACTACCGTGCTGGATGTGAAGGTAAAAGATTACCCGACCCACGCGGCCAACAAGCCGGTGGCGATCATCCCGAACTGTGCCGCTACCCGCCACGCGCACTTTGTGCTGGATGGTTCTGGCCCGTCTCTGCAGACTCCGCCGAGCCTGGACGACTGGCCGGAAATCACCTGGGAAGTGGGTGAGAATGTTCGCCGCGTGAATCTGGACACTGTAACTCCGGAAGACGTGAAAGACTGGCAGCCTGGTGAAACCGTTCTACTGTCTGGCAAGATGCTGACCGGCCGTGATGCGGCCCACAAGAAGATGGTGGATATGATCGAGCGCGGCGAAGAGCTGCCGGTGGATCTGAAAGGTCGCTTTATCTATTACGTGGGCCCGGTGGATCCGGTTCGCGAAGAAGTGGTTGGCCCGGCTGGCCCCACCACGGCTACCCGTATGGACAAGTTCACCGACACCATGCTGGAGAAAACCGGCCTGACCGGCATGATCGGTAAAGCCGAGCGCGGCCAGGTTGCCATCGACGCGATCAAAAAGCACGGCGCGGTGTACCTGATGGCCGTAGGCGGAGCCGCTTACCTGGTGTCCAAGGCCATCAAGGGTGCCAAGGTTGTGGCTTTCGAAGAGCTGGGCATGGAAGCCATTTACGAGTTTGAAGTGGAAGACATGCCGGTCACCGTAGCGGTAGATTCCCGCGGCAGCTCCGTGCACCAGACCGGCCCGGTTGAGTGGCACGACAAGATCATTGCTGCCAAGGCGGTTTGATCTGAGTCTGCAGTAATATCAGTGCGGCCCTGGGCTTTCGGCTCAGGGCTGCCACTGAAATCAATTTCAAGGTTTTCCCTGCACTTTTCTTCTCTCCCGTCCCCAAAATTCTCCGATTAGAATTGGTTCTATAAATATATTCAAAGAAGATTATTTTGGCACGATCTAAGCATTTTCTTTGCGGCGATTAGATGGTGTGCTAATTTTAGAGTATGAGTGGATTTTCACGACACCAGGTACTCAAACGTTTGCAGGCTGAACTGCCCCGAGGCGGGCCTTTCGATTTGTCTGTCTTGGCCCAGTTTGGAGTTTCACCGCAGCTGGCGGCTCAGTATGTAGAGGCCGGCTGGCTCGCTCGGCTGGGGCATGGGGTCTATGCTTTCCCGAATGACAATTTTGATATCTTCGGCGGCTTGAGGTTGTTGCAGAACCGAATTGCAGGATTGCACATCGGCGGAAAGAGCGCTCTGGCACTGCAAGGGGTTCGGCATAATCTGGGCAGTATGGAGAGTTGTGTGCTGTGGGGAGATAAGCGCTATTCCTTGCCAGACTGGTTTACCTCCCGTTTTCCCTCACGGTATTGTCATGCCAAATTGTTTGAGTGGCCGGATAACGAGCTGGTAAAAAAGACTCTCACCACACCGCCGGGAATGCCTGAGCATGTTTTTGTTGCTTGTCCGGAGCGAGCGGTTCTTGAGCTTCTTTATGAAGTCGGTGTGAAACAGAGTCTCGAGGAAGCCCGTAATCTCTTCGATGGTCTGCGCTCACCCAGAAAGCAGGTTCTCGGTGATCTGCTTTCCTGTTGCACGAGCGTTAAAGCGGTGCGCCTGTTTCTTACCTGGGCAAGAGAAACTGAATTAGTGGATGTTGATGCGTTGTTGGAGGGCTTTCCAGTTCGTACCGGCAGTTCCTCCCGCTGGATGACCAGGCTGGATGATGGCACATTGCTCAGCCTCAACCCCCAAGGATAGGGATTAGTATGTACAAAACATACGCTGACACGGTGCACCTGTTATTAACCGTGGCGCCGGAGGTGTTTGCCAACGATATATTCGCGATGAAAGGTGGCACTGCCATCAATCTGTTTCTTCGGGATATGCCCCGGTTATCGGTTGATATTGATGTTGTTTATCTTCCACGGGAGAAATCCCGGGATGAGGCTTTGCGAGACGTCAACCAGCAGCTGGCGGCCATCAGTGAACGCATTTTTAAGCTCGGGCTGCATGCGCGACTGATTCCTGCCCGAAATCTTGGCGATACCAAGCTGATCGTCGAAAGCGAAACCAGTCAGGTCAAAATCGAAGTCAACGTCGTCTTTCGTGGTAGCGTGTTGCCTCCAGAGCGGCGCCGGTTGAGTGCGCGCACGAGCGATCGGTTTAGCGTTGAGTTCGATCTTCCAATACTGGCGCCTGATGAGCTTTACGGGGGCAAGCTGGTCGCTGCGCTTGATCGACAGCACCCTCGGGATTTGTTTGACGTTTGGCAGCTGTACGAATCCGGCGGCATCACCGAGGGGATGATTGAGTGCTTTGTCGTCTATCTTGCGGGGCATAACCGCCCATCCCACGAAGTTATTTTCTGTAATGAGAAGAATATCGCCCATGAGTTCGAGAGAGCATTTGTTGGTATGAGCGAAGTCGAATGCTCGCTAGAAACCCTGACTGAGACCCGGGCTCGGTTGCAGCGAGAGCTGGTTGTGAGGTTAACGGACTCACAAAGGAAGTTTCTGATTGGCTTGGCTCGTGCTGAGCCAGATTGGTCGCTCTTGATGTGTCGTCACGCACAAGAATTGCCAGCACTGCGTTGGAAACTCAGCAACCTTGAGATGTTTCGAAAGAAGCGTCCTGAAGATTTTGAGGCTCAGGCCAGGGCGCTTGAATCGGGCTTGGGGCAGGCCTGAGTGGTTCCTAAGGCTGCCACTGAAAGTCTTTCATTTTTACCCTTCCTTTATACACCTCCACCCCTTCGAGTCTCAGCTTCTCGGTTTGAAGCTGGCAGGTTTCTGTGCCTTCAGGAAAAGCGATCTGGCCGTTGCTCCGGATAACCCGGTGCCAGGGGATGCTGTGGCCGGCGGGCAGCTTGCCCAGCGCCCGGCCAACGAAGCGCGCCTGGCGGCCGAGGCCGGCCATGGCGGCTACCTGGCCATAGCTGGCCACTTTCCCTTGCGGGATCGCGGCCACGGTCTGCCAGATTTTTTGCTCTTTAGTGGGTTCGTTCTCGAACGTGTCCATTCAGAGCCTCATGGCTGTTTAACCGCTGTCGGCTAGATGCGCAGCGCGCCGTCTACTTCGATCATGCGGCCGGAGACGTAGTCGTTCTCCAGGATGAACGCCACGGCAGAGGCAATTTCGTCCGGCTTGCCCATGCGCTTGAGCGGGATGCCGGCGGTCATTTTCTCCAGGGCTTCCGGCTTCATGGAGGCGGTCATTTCCGTTTCGATAAAGCCCGGGGCGATGCCCATGCAGCGGATGCCGTAGCGGGCGAGTTCCTTTGCCCAGACCGGAACCAGTGCAGACACGCCGGCCTTGGCGGCAGAATAGTTGCTCTGGCCCATGTTGCCTGCGCGGGAGATGGAGGCAATGTTGATGATCGCGCCCTGGTCGCCGTTTTCGATCATGCGGGTGGCGGCTTCACGGCCACACAGGAACACGCCGGTGAGGTTTACGTCGATAACGGATTGCCACTGTGCCAGCTCCATGCGCTTTTCCAGCTTGCCGTCTTTGAACTTCACCAGCAGGCCATCGCGCAGGATGCCGGCGTTGTTCACCAGGCCATTCAGGTGGCCGAAGTCGTTGATGATAGCCTGGAAGGTAGCCTCTACATCGTCTTCCTTGGCCACGTTGCAGACGTAGGTTTTGGCATCGCCACCGGCTTTTTTGCAGGCTTCGGCAGCCTCAGCGAGTTTGTCTTCCATCAGGTCGATGAGGGCGATCCTGGCGCCCTTCGCTGCCAGGTATTCCGCCATGGCGCGGCCGAGGCCCTGGCCACCGCCGGTGATTGCAATTACCGAGTCTTGAAGTTTCATGGTTTGCCCTAATTAAAGTCAGAAGTGGTTCTACGTTCTGTGTGTCTGCGTCGTTTTTATGGGAGGCATTTTGCCCGTTTTCTTTTTTCTTTTCATCGTTATGCCCATCGCCGAGCTGGCGGTGCTGATTCAGGTCGGCAGCTTGATTGGCGTGCTGAACACCGTCGGGCTGGTTTTTCTTACGGCGGTAATCGGCGCCTGGTTGTTGCGCCAGCAAGGGCTGGCCACGTTATTGCGGGCGAATGAACGGCTCAACAGTGGCGAACTGCCGGCGAAGGAAGTGGCCGAAGGGCTGATTCTTGCGGTGGGTGGTGCCATGTTGCTGACTCCGGGCTTCATTACCGACACCTTTGGTTTTCTGTGTTTGTTGCCGGGTACGCGGCACTGGCTGGCGGCGCAGGCGCTGAAGCGGATGACCGTGGCCGGGCAGGTGCACAGCCGGAGCTTTTTCTATCAATCCCGGGGTGCCGACGGCGACATTATCGAGGGCGAGTACCAGGATCAGACCCGGACAGACCGCGATCGCCTCGAAAAAAAGTGAAAAATTTTTCGTTCAGGGGTGTTGAAAACGTTTCCGGCAACCCCATTAACTCACCACAGATTCGTCTCAGGCTGAAAACTACTGACTATCAGTGGCTTGGATGCCGGGGCAATTTGTCCGGTCCGGGGTTCCGGCCAGACATTTTTAACATGCAATTGTCATTGCCACATTAATCTGACTATTGGAGAAACAGAGCAATGAAAATTCGTCCGCTCCACGATCGTGTTGTCGTACGCCGTAAGGAAGAAGAAGAGAAAACTGCGGGTGGCATCGTGCTGCCGGGTAACGCCAAAGAGAAGCCTTCCCAGGGCGAGGTTGTTGCAGTAGGCAACGGCCGTGTTCTGGATAACGGCGAAACCCGTGCACTGGCGGTCAAGGTGGGTGACACCGTGGTCTTCGGCCAGTATGCCGGTAACACCGTTAAGGTTGATGGTGAAGAGCTGCTCATTATGAGCGAAAGCGAAATCTACGGCGTGCTTGAGTGATCGCAACCGCGATAAGCACGAACGCTCATTAACCCGATCTGATTCAACTTCGGTTTAACGAACAGGAATAGAAGACATGGCAGCAAAAGACGTTAAGTTCGGTGATAGCGCCCGCAAACGCATGGTTGCAGGTGTAAATGTTCTGGCAGACGCCGTAAAGGTAACGCTGGGCCCGAAAGGCCGTAACGTGGTTCTGGAGAAGTCGTTCGGTTCTCCGACTGTAACCAAAGACGGTGTTTCCGTAGCCAAGGAAATCGAACTGAAAGACAAGTTCGAAAACATGGGCGCCCAGATGGTCAAGGAAGTTGCTTCCCAGGCCAACGAAACTGCCGGTGACGGCACGACCACCGCAACCGTTCTGGCCCAGGCCATTGTGAGTGAGGGTATCAAGGCGGTAACCGCCGGCATGAACCCGATGGACCTGAAGCGCGGCATCGACAAAGCCACCGCTGAAGCCGTAAAGGCCATCCGTGAAATGGCAACTCCTTGCGACGACAGCCGCAACATCGCCCAGGTTGGTACTATCTCTGCCAACGGCGACGAGACAATCGGCCGCATCATTGCCGACGCCATGGAGCGTGTAGGTAAAGAAGGCGTTATTACTGTTGAAGAAGGCCGTGGCCTGGAAGACGAGTTGGACGTAGTCGAAGGTATGCAGTTCGACCGTGGTTACCTGAGCCCGTACTTCATCAACAACCAGGACAGCATGTCTGCTGAACTGGATGACCCGTACATCCTGCTGGTAGACAAGAAAATCTCCAACATCCGCGAACTGCTGCCGGTGCTGGAAGCTGTCGCCAAGGCGGGCAAGCCGCTGCAGATCATCGCCGAAGACATCGAAGGCGAAGCGCTGGCAACCCTGGTTGTGAACAACATGCGTGGCATCGTTAAAGTCAACGCCGTCAAGGCGCCTGGCTTTGGTGACCGTCGTAAGGAAATGCTGCAGGACATCGCCATCCTGACCGGTGGTACTGTGATTTCCGAAGAAGTAGGCCTGACTCTGGAGAACACCACTCTGGATGACCTGGGTACGGCCAAGCGTGTTAACGTAACCAAGGAAAACACCACCATTATCGGCGGTGCCGGTGCCCAGGGCGACATCGAAGCCCGCGTTGAGCAGATCCGCAAGCAGATCGAAGACAGCACTTCTGACTACGACAAAGAGAAACTGCAAGAGCGCGTAGCCAAGCTGGCTGGCGGTGTTGCCGTAATCAAGATCGGTGCCGGTTCTGAAGTGGAAATGAAAGAGAAGAAGGCTCGCGTTGAAGACGCGCTGCATTCTACCCGCGCTGCCGTTGAAGAAGGCATCGTAGCCGGTGGTGGTGTAACCCTGATCCGCGCTATCGCTGCGCTGGACAAGGTTGATGCCATCAACGAAGAGCAGAAGGCCGGTGTTAACATCCTGCGTCGTGCCATGGAAGCTCCGCTGCGTCAGATCGTATTCAACGCCGGTGGTGAGTCTTCCGTTGTTGTGGCCAAGGTAAAAGAAGGCCAGGGCGCCTACGGTTACAACGCGGCCACTGAAGAGTACGGCGACATGCTGGAGATGGGTATCCTGGATCCTGCCAAGGTAACCCGCTCTGCACTGCAGGCTGCGGCTTCTGTTGCGTCTCTGATCATCACCACTGAGGCGATGGTTGCAGACGAGCCGGAAGACGAGAAAGCCGGCGGCGGCATGCCGGACATGGGTGGTATGGGCGGAATGGGAGGCATGGGCGGCATGATGTGATGCCGGCCAGGTCCCGACCAGGTCTCAGTTTTTGAGGCTTGGCCCGATCTACCCCTGAGAAACCCCGCGCTGGTTCACACTGGCGCGGGGTTTTTCGTTTTTTTGTCATGAACTTGCAGGGTGGCTTTGATAGACTCGGCTACCGGTTTTTAAATGTGCAGGATGCAATGAGCGAATCCCCGAAAAAATCCTTCCTTGGCCCCGGCAAGTTTATTCTTCTGCTGCTGCTCGGCCTTGTGGTTTATGGGGTAACGCTGGTGTTCTGGGTGCCTGCCGGATGGCTTTGGCACAAGGCTTCCGGGCATATCCAGTTACCACCCCAGGTTCAGGTGCAGCAGGTTTCCGGGCAACTCTGGAATGGCACCGCCGGGTTGAACCTCGGAGGCTTCCCGGCAAGGGTGCACTGGCAGTTAAGTTGGCCTTCGGTCACGGAACTGGCATTGCCTGTCGAATTTTCAGTGTCTTCGTCACAATCCCGCATTGAAGGCCTTGCCAGCTTGGGCTGGCCCGCTAATTTTGAAGTAAGCGGCAAGGGTGCCGTTACCGTGGCCGAATTCAGGGACCTGATTCGCCAGAGCGGTGGTGCGATGATAGAAGGGCAGGTATCGGTTGATCGTTTTCAGGTGGCCTGGGCCGATAACCGTTTGCAGCAGGCGGAAGGTTCAGGGCGCTGGCCCGGAGGGCTGGTCACCTGGCCCATGGGTAACGACACCGGCCAGGCACGGTTCCCGCCCATGCAGGCCAACCTGGATACCGTGGCAGACGGAGTCGCCCTGACCATCGCCCAGCAGGGTGCCAGTGGCCCGGCGGCCGATGCCAGCATAGGCCGCGACGGTATGATGGGGATTCGCGTGTACAAGCGCATGGTGGACCTGGCCGGACAACCCTGGCCGGATTCCGCAAGCCCGGATGATGTAGTATTCCGGGTCAGGCAGCCTCTGCTGCCCGGAGGGTTCTGAGGTGGCAGGTTTGTCGGTACAGGTTCAGGAGCGCATAGCGCGGCTGGTCGCCAATCTGTTGCTGGTGGTGTTGGTCGTGGTTCTTGGCGTTGAGCTGGCGAAGATCACCTGGTTGTTCGCCTGGAACGACCGGCCGGTTCCGGAGATTTACGGCCAGGCCAGTGGCCCTGCGTCAGGGTCGGCGGGTGGTGAGCTGGCTTCGGTGGCCGGGTACGAGTTTTTCGGGCGGCCGGAAGGGCAGGCTGGCGTGGCGGATGTTGTACGCCGCTCGGCACCCGAAACCGGCCTTCGATTGAAACTTGAAGGTGTGCTGATTGGTCCGGTGCCGGAAGAGTCCGGAGCTATTGTCGCCGGTAGTAACGGCGAAACCGAGTATTATCGGGTCGGGGATACGCTGCCAGGCAACGCGGAGTTAGCGGAAGTAGAGCCCCAAAGGATTTTGTTGCGCCGGGGTGGTCGATACGAATCCCTGGCGTTCGAGGAAGACATCGGAGTGGAGGCAATGGTTGCGGAACAGCCGCAACAGGCGGCACAATCGCCAGACTCCTATCTTGCCGACGCCCGGGCCCGGCTGGATTCCGAAGGCGCAGCAGCGCTGGCAGCCTACGGTTTGAGCCCGGCAGACGAGTCCGGGCAGTCGGGTTATGTGTATGATGGTTCCAACCCGATGCTGAATGCGGTCAATCTGCGCCCGGGGGATGTCATTACAGCCATTAACGGCCAGCGCCTGGGTGATGTAGAACAGGACAAGGCGTTGCTGGATGACTGGCGGAACCAGAGCCAGCTGGATATAGAAATAGAGCGTGACGGATCCATACTCACCGTCAGTTATGCCATACCCGAACAGTGGCGCTGAACGGGTAATTTACAACAGGATGATATCGCCAGATGTATAACCACAAAACCAATCTTCTCCGGACCCTTCTGTTTGTAATCCTGCTGCCGGTGATGTCGGTGGTTCAGGCTCAGGAGGAAACCTGGCGGCTTAACCTCAAGGATGCCGATATCCGTGCCTTTGTCACCCAGGTTGCCGATATAACCGGCTACAGTTTTGTGGTGGACCCCCGGGTAAAGGGCAAGGTAACGGTGTTGTCCAGCGCCCCCATGAACAAAGACGAAATCTACGACCTGTTCCTGGCCGTGCTGAACGTTCACGGTTTCACCGCCATACCCGGTGAGGAAGTGGTGAAAATTGTTCAGCAGGTAGATGCCAAGCAGTCTGCCGAGATTCTGGATCGCTTCCCTGTTACCCCTTCGGAACAGCTGATCACCCGGGTAATCCAGATCGACAACGCCAACGCCCTGGAGCTGGTGCCCATCCTGCGCCCGCTGGTGGCAAAGTATGGCCACCTGGCCGGTGTGGCGGCAGCCAACGCCCTGATTGTCAGCGACCATTCCTCCAACATTCAGCGCATTGAACAGATTGTGCGTGAACTGGACAGCCCGTCGAAATACGAAGTCGAAGTTATCCAGCTTAAAGAGGCCTGGGTCGGTGACATGGTTAAGCTGCTGCAGGAGCTGGCCCCGGATGAGCTGGGCCGCTCCGGTGGCGATAACGTGGCGCGCAAGTATAACGTGACGGCCGATGAGCGTAGTAACCGCCTGATTCTGCGCGGCGACCAGACCTTCCGCGACAAGATGCGCGGCCTGATCCGCCAGCTGGACCAGCCCTCGGCTACCGGCGGTACTACCAGTGTGATTCGCCTGCGCCATGCCGATGCCAAGGTGCTGACCGAGATTCTCAAGGGTGTGATGGGGGAAGTCGCCCGTGAAGCGCCCGGTGCCAGCGGTGCTGCCGGTGGTGGGTCAGGTAGCCGCCAGTCTTCCTCGTTCTCCGTGTTTGCTGACGAAGGTCTGAACGCCCTGGTGGTACGCGGTGAGCCTTCTCTCATGCAGGAGGCGGAGCAGATCGTGGCTGCCCTGGATGTGCGTCGTGCCCAGGTGATGATTGAGGCCGCCATCGTTGAAATCAGTGACGAGCTGGGCGACCAGTTGGGCGTTCAGCTTGCGGCCGGTGATGAATCTGTTGGCTCGGTACCGGCAATCGGCACCAACCTGACCAGCGGTGAAGGTATGGTGGGCCTGAACTCGGTCATCGGTGCGCTGGTGGGCGATATGATTCCCCAGCTTGGCGGCGGTATTACCATCGGTGCCGGCGAGCGGGACGAAAATGGTATTACCTGGGGTGTGTTGATTCAGGCGCTGTCGTCTTCCTCAGCCGCCAACCTGTTGTCGACGCCGAGCATCATTACTCTGGATAACCAGGAATCCGAAATCATCGTGGGCCAGAACGTGCCGTTCCGGACCGGTGAGTCTACGGTCACCGGGGACGGCACCACCAATCCGTTCACTACCATCGAACGCCGGGATGTGGGCCTGTCCCTGAAGGTGACGCCAACCATCAGTGCCGATGGCCTGGTACGGCTGGTGGTTGAGCAGACCACCGAAGATATCTCTACCACCAACGTGGCCGGTGCTTCTGACCTGATCACCAACAAGCGGGAAATCAAAACCACGGTGCTGGCCGATGACGGCGAAACCGTGGTGCTGGGTGGTCTGATCAAAGACGACTACCAGGTGAGCAAAAGCAAGGTGCCGCTGCTGGGGGACATCCCGCTGCTGGGCCGTTTGTTCTCCTCAGAATCCGAAACCCGCGTGAAGCGTAACCTGCTGGTGTTCCTGCGCCCGACCATCATGCTGGGTAAAGACGAGAGCGTTGCGGCAACCACCGAGAAGTTCAATCGCCTGTGGGATGTGGACCTGAGAGTGCGTGAGAAGCTTGGCTTGCCCGCCCCGGACCAGCAGCCGTCTGTCGACATGCTGTTTGAAGGTCGTCGCCAGTAACAGACGCCGAATCGAAAAAGGCCAGGCTCCTTTTCAGGAACCTGGCCTTTTTATTGGTTCATCGCGCTTTACCGGGA
>NZ_DFLY01000014.1:0-38045 GCF_002375525.1 Marinobacter sp. UBA3607
CGCAAGGAGCGGTTTTTGGACAGCCTGCCCCGCCCGGGCGCTTGCACCGGAAACCGACTACATGCACCGATAACCAGACCTGTTAGAATCCCGCCACACTCAGAACCAAGGCACCCAACTCGACGTGCACAAAAACCTGCAAAACGCCTCCCTGGGCCGCCAGCTCTACCACATGACCTGGCCCATGCTGTTCGGCGTCCTCTCCCTGATGACCTTCCAGCTCACCGACAGTTTCTTCGTCGGCCAATTGGGCCGGGACCCGCTGGCAGCCTTAGGCTTCACTGTGCCCATGCAACAACTGGTCAGCGGCATGTACGTGGGCCTGGGCATCGCCACCACCGCCATCATCTCCCGCACCCTGGGCCAGGGCGAAGACCTTCGCGCCCAGCGCCTCGGCGGCCTGGTAATTGCCATTGGCGCCGGCCTTGCGCTGACCCTTTGCCTGTCGGTCTGGCTACTGCAAAGCGTGATCCTGGACCTGCTCGGGGCCGAACAGGCCCTGCGCCCGGTCATTCGCGAATACTGGGTACCCTGGCTGCTGTCGGCCTGGACCGGCGCCATGGTTTACTTCAGCTACGCCGTATGCCGAGCCAACGGCGATACCCGCCTGCCCGGCTACATGATGATCATCACCAGCCTGCTCAACATTGCGCTGGACCCGCTGTACATCTTTGTCTTTGGCTGGGGTCTGCCCGGCGCCGCCTGGGCCACCATCACCGCATTCAGCGTCGGCGCCCTGATCATGTTTCCCACCTTACTCAAACGGGCCTGGCTGCGCTTTGACCTGCTCCAGCTGCAACTGGCCCAGGCTGTCCGCCAGCTGGGTGGCATCATGGCCCCGGCGATGGTCAGCCAGCTGATGCCACCGATCTCCGCCATGCTCGCCACCGCCCTGGTGGCAGGTTTCGGCTCCGCCGCCGTGGCGGCCTGGGGTTTGGGTACCCGGCTGGAGTTTTTCTCCATCGTGGTGGTGCTGGCGCTGACCATGTCCATGCCGCCGATGATTGGCCGTATGCTCGGGGCCGGTGAGCTGGAGAATATCCGCAAACTGGTGCGTATTGCCGTGCGCTTTATCCTGGGCTGGCAGTTGTTTATCGGGCTGGTGTGGCTGGGCGCCTCGGGCGTGGTATCAACCCTGTTCAGCCCGGATGCCGATGTACAGGACACTCTGCTGAGTTACCTGCTGCGGGTGCCGCTGAGTTACAGCGGGCTGGGGGTGTGCATTCTGATGGTATCGGTGAACAACGCCCTGGGCATGCCCATGCGGGCGCTGCTGATTTCCACCTTGAGGCTGTTTGCCTGCTACCTGCCGCTGCTTTGGATTGGCGGGCAGGTATCCGGGCTGACCGGCCTGATGACCGGCGCCCTGATTGGCAACCTGCTGGCCGGTGCCATGGCCTATAGCCTGTACCGGCAAGGTATGAACCGGCTGCGCCGGCCGGCATGATGCGGCTCAGGCGAAGCGGGCGCGGAAGCTCTCGGGCATGGGGGTGACTTCGCGGGTTTTGTAGTTGAAGAACACAAAGCCGTATTTGGCCAGGGCAACGGGCTGGCCGCTGTCGGCCTTGGTTACCCGGAATACGAAGTCGCCGCCGTATTTGTTGAAGTCCATCAGGCCCACTTCGAAGCGCAGCATGTCCGGGTAGAAGGATTCGCCCTGGTACATGGTGGCCAGGTCGGTGACGATGATGCCTGAGCCATCCTCGCCGCCTTCTTCAACGCCGTATTCCACCAGGAACTGTGCGCGGGCTTCGGAGAGCATGGAGATCAGGGCGTCGTTACCCAGGTGGTTGGCGCCGTTGATGTCGGTGATTCTGACCGGCATCCTTGTTTCGAAGCAGAAGGCGTTATCCGGGAATTCGAGTTTGATTCTGGCCACGGCGGGGTTCCTTGGTTTGCGCTTTGGTGTTGGGGCTGCATCATACTCCTACCTTTGTCCCTTCTCATCCTGTGGGTTGTTCGGGTATCTTGCTAAACACCATGCGCATTAACTCCGGGTATTTGTGGCGCTTGGGGAAGGGCTTTCCAAAAACCGCTCCTTACGGCACATCCCTGTGGCGCTTCTGCTCCGCCATCCATGGCTCCGCAAATTTTTGGAAAGCCCTTCCCCAATCCCCACTCTAACCCTGTGCGCGCACCAATAATCTAATAAGACATTGAGAGACATATGGATATTCGCCCTGCGGCCACCCTGGTTCTGACCCGAGATACTGACAACGGCATTGAAGCCCTGCTCCTGCAACGCAGCTGGGAAGCCATTTTCATGCCGGGGTATTTTGTGTTCCCCGGCGGGGCGGTTAACGAACAGGAGCCGGAGGCGCGGGCGCATTCGATCGGGATTGAAGATGCCGACATCAGCCAGACCATGAGCCTGGATGAGGGCGGCGCGGATTACATGTTGGCGGCGGTTCGGGAGTGTTTTGAGGAGGCGGGTGTTCTGCTGGCCCAGGATGGCTCCGGAAAGCTGGTGGATTCCGGTCATGCGGTGCATGGTGAGCGGTTTGCGTTGTTCCGGGAGGAGGTTTCGCTGGCGCAGTTGTGTGAGAAGCATCAGCTGACGTTGCCGCTGGACCGGTTGGCGTATCTGAGCCACTGGGTGACGCCGCCGGGGCCGCCGCGGCGGTTTGATACGCGGTTTTTTGTGGCGGTGGCGCCGGAGGGTCAGGTTGCCAGTCATGATGGCACCGAGACCATTGACCATGTGTGGATTTCGCCGGCGCAGGCGCTGGAGGAGCATCGGGGCGGGCAGCGGTTGTTGGGGTTGCCGACGATTCGCACGTTGCGGGTGTTGTGTGATTTCAGCACCACCGCCGAGCTGATGCGCTATGCCCACGCCAATCCGCCGGAGGCATTTCCGACCGACCCGTGGCCGGCACTTCGCAAGGGCCAGCCGGTGCTGCTGGAGCCCAATGCGCCGGCCTATGACGAGGCGGTGAAGCTGGACCCGGAAGGCGAAGGGTCCACCCGGGCGGAGATTGTTCCGGGTGAGCCGGTAGAGGTGGCGGCCGGGGTGGTACGGCTGACGGCGCCGAATCCGGGCATGATGACCGGGCCGGGTACCAACACCTACATTCTGGGCCATGAGCGGTTTACGGTGATCGATCCGGGGCCGATAAACGAGGCCCACATCGAGCGGATTCTGGAGCTGACCGGCGGGGTGGTGGATCAGGTGCTGACCACCCATACCCATATGGACCATTCGCCGGCGGCCCGGGTGCTGAAGGAACGTACCGGGTGCCGGGTGTTTGGCTGGCCGGCACCGGATGCGCCCAGCCACGACACGGCGTTCACCCCGGACGATGAACCGGGGCATGAGGACCTGATTGTTACCGAGGCCGGGGTTCTGAAGGTGTTGCACACGCCCGGCCACGCTTCGAACCATCTTTGTTTTCTGTTGCTGGAGCAGGAGTTGCTGTTCGCCGGCGACCACATCATGCAAGGCTCAACGGTGGTGATCAATCCGCCGGACGGCGATATGAAGGCGTATGTGGAGTCTTTGTACGAACTGCTGGAAGAACCGGTACGGTTTATTGCCCCCGCCCACGGCTTTCTGATGGGCCAGCCGGAGGCGGTGATTGATTATCTGATCACCCACCGGTTGTCACGGGAACACAAGATTTTCCGGGCACTGGAAGCCCTGGCACCGGTTTCCCTTAAAGATCTCACCGCCAAGGCCTATGACGATGTACCCGCGGCCATTCATGGCCTGGCGGCCCGTTCGGCCCTGGCGCACCTGCTGAAACTGGAGGCCGAGCACAGGGCGTTCCAGAAGGATGAGCTCTGGCACACCGTGCACCCGGCCTGACCAGCCGGGTTACTTCTTGGCGATCACCCAGACGGCGTGAACAATACCCGGGATATAACCGAGCAGGGTGAGCACAATGTTAATCCAGAAGTGCTTGCCGATACCTACCTGTAAAAAAACACCTAACGGCGGTAACAGAATCGCAATCAGAATTCGCAAAAGGTCCATACACTTATCTCCTTGGTGAGCGTATAACGGTTCATATCATTGCAAGATAGCACTGTTATACACAACAGGCCGGCCAATATCCGGCCCTGAATCATGAAAGTGGCATTAAAGCTTCGTCACAGCGGTATTCATGACACCCCGCGGGCCCTATGCTTGGGCCGATTGGTCAAGGTACTTGAGGACTTATGCTGTTTCCCAAACGCGACTACTCCGCAAACCGCACCCTGCTCACCTGTTTTTTGCTGGCGCTGGTGCCAGTAGGCGCTGGTGCTGATACCGGCAGCTCTCAGACCGGTACGGCGCTGCCGGCCCCACTGATCGCGCAGCTCGCGGAAGATGAAAATGTCGAAGATGTGGTTCAGTCCGAGCCGCGACGCAACAAGGCCAAACTCTCGGAAAACGCCCCCGATGAGGCCGAAGCACCGGCACAACTTCCAGCTGAAGAAACACCGAAGCCGGTTACTGCAGAGTTAATCAAACCGCGCCAGGTTGCGCCCAACGTCGATCTGAAGCAAGTTGCGCCAATGCCGGAGCCAGAAACGAAAACCGATTTCGAAGCTCTGGCTGCAGAGCAGGCGGTAGAAGCCGGAAGCGAACCCGAGGCCGCCGAACACGCACCGGTGCCGTCGGAAACCTTCACCCTGCTGGGCAAGGAAGTGCTGCCAGGCACCTCTACCCGGCTGGCCTGGTCGCCCAATATCCAGATTGCCGGGCTGTCCCAGACCACGCCGGTTCTGGTGGTAAACGGTGCTCACACCGGCCCCACCCTGTGCCTGACCGGCGCGATTCACGGTGACGAACTGAACGGTATCGAAATTGTGCGCCGGGCCATGTACGACCTGGACCCGGCCAAGCTGAGCGGCCGCGTGGTGGGGGTTCCCATCGTCAACCTGAGCGGTTTCCAGCAGGGCAGCCGTTACCTGCCAGACCGGCGAGACCTCAACCGGTACTTCCCCGGCCGCCCCGACGGCACCCTGGCAGACCGGATTGCCCATTCCCTGTTCACCGATGTGATCGGCCACTGCGACATGCTGGTGGATATCCACACCGGTTCCCTCAAGCGTACCAACCTGCCCCAGCTGCGGGCCGATATGAACAACCCGGAAGTGGCCGAGTTCACCCGGGGCTTTGATCGCATGGCGGTGGTGCACAGCAGCGGTTCACCGGGCATGCTGCGCACGGCTGCGGTTAACGCGGGCATTCGCGCGGTAACTCTGGAAGCGGGGGAATCGCTCCGCATACAGGAACACCAGATTGAAGCCGGCGTAAACAGCCTTAACAGCCTGATGGAAAAGCACGGCATGATTTCCCGGATGTTTGTCTGGGGCGATCCGCAGCCGGTTTACTACGACTCCACCTGGATTCGCGCCCAGCATGGCGGCATTCTGTTCAGCGATGTGGATCTGGGTGACCGGATTTCCGAGGGTGAAATCCTCGGCTACGTGGCCGACCCGATCACCAACGAACAATACCCCATCCGCTCGAATTCCAACGGCCGGGTAATCGGTATGGCGGTAGACCAGGTGGTGATGGCCGGCTTTGCCGCCTACCACATTGGTACGGAGGCAGAAGTCCCGGGAGAGTAGTATGCTAGGCGTTTGATGCACTGATCCCGAGGACTCCCCGTGGCTGCAGATAACGCCGGCATGCTGTCGAAAATTCCGGGCCTGGCCTATATCGGCCTGGTGCTGACGCCGCTATTCTGGGCCGGCAATGCCGTGGTCGCCCGGGCCACCGTGGAACACATTCCGCCGTTGTCCATGTCGTTCTGGCGCTGGGTGATCGCCCTGGCACTGATCCTGCCATTCGGGCTACCCGGGCTTTGGCGGCACCGGCAGGTGATCCGCCAGCACCTGGTGACACTTCTGGTGCTGGCCACCTTCAGCGTAGCGGCCTTCAACTCCCTGCTGTATTACGCGGCGATGACCACCACCGCCACCAACATCGCCCTGATCAATTCCACCATCCCGATCTTTGTCGCCCTGCTGGCCTGGCTGTTGCTGGGGGAACGCACGCGGCCGGTTCAGGCTCTGGGTATCGGGCTGGCCATTGTCGGCATACTGATCGTGATCGGGCGGGGGGATCTGCGGATCATTGCCCAGCTGCAAGCCCAGCCCGGGGACCTGATCATGGTGGCGGCGGTGTTCAGCTGGGGCGTGTTTTCGGTGCTGCTGCGCAAACACGTCGTGCCCCTGCCGGCGCTGACCTTTCTGACCGCCCAGATTCTGCTGGGCACCCTGGTCATCCTGCCGTTCTATCTGGGTGACCTGCTGTGGTTCAGCGGCGGTTTCGAACTGTCCGGAAGCACCGCCCTGCCGCTGGCGTTCTTTGCCATCTTCCCGGGCATTCTGGCCTACGCGTTCTGGAACCACGCGGTGCACGAAATCGGCCCCGCCAACGCAGCCATTTTCATGTACCTGACGCCGGTGTTTGCTTCCATTCTCGCCATCCTGTTCCTGGGCGAGTCACTGGGGCTTTACCACCTGTTCGGCGCCCTGCTGATCCTGGCCGGCCTGCTGCTGGCCACCCGGGTGGGGCGGCGGCCGCCGGTATACCAGAAGTAGGCCTCAGCGCTGGTTCAGGGCGGTTTCAATACGCTCCAGTACCTGCGCCAGAACGGCTCTGGGGCAACCGATATTCAGGCGCATGAAGCCACTGCCCGGCTCACCAAAGGAAATACCCGGGTTCATGCCCACCCCGGCTTGCTGCACGAAGAACCTTTTCAGCCCGGCATCGTCCAGCCCCAGCTCCCGGCAATCCAGCCACATCAGGTAGGTGCCTTCCGGCCGGGATACCTTGATTCCCGGCAACCGCTCCGCCACCTGCCCGCAAACATAATCCCGGTTGGCCTGCAGATAAGCCATCAACTGGTCCAGCCATTGCGCCCCGTGGCGGTACCCGGCTTCAAAGCCGGTCACGCTGAACGGGTTGCACTGGGGCAGGTGCATGGAATCAAACACCGCCTTCATGGCCTGGCGCTGCCCGGGGTCGGCAATCACCAGGGCAGACAGCCCGAGGCCCGGCATATTGAAGGTTTTACTGGGGGCTACGGCGGTGATCACCGCGTCCTCCGGCCCGGCCAGTTTGGCCAGCACGGTATGAGCCGGCTTGTCGGGAAAAGTCAGGTCACAGTGGATTTCATCCGAGAGAATCACCAGCTGGTGCCGGCGGGCAATATCCAGCACCGCTTCCAGCTCTTCCTCCGACCAGACCCGGCCCACCGGGTTGTGAGGGGAGCAGAGCATCAGAACCCGGGCATCGGCCCGGGCGGCACACTGCTCCAGGTGCTCCAGGTCCATCCGGTACTGGCCGCTGGTTTCATCCAGCCACAGCGGGTTCTCGATCACTTCCCGGCCGCTGTCCCGCACCGAGCTGAAGGACGGCGGGTAAACCGGTGGCTGGATAATCACACCCTCACCGGGCCCGGCGTAGGCCATGCAGGCGGCATGCAGTGACGGCACCACCCCCGGCGCCATCAGAATCCAGTCCCGCTCGATGTGCCAGCCGTGGCGATTGGCAAACCAGTCGATCATGGACTGGTAGAGGCTGTCCGGAAACAGTGTGTAGCCGTACACGGGATGCTCGGCCCGGGCTTTCAGGGCCTGGGTGACCGCCTCCGGGGCGGCGAAATCCATGTCCGCTACCCACACCGGGATCACATCCTCCCGGCCGAACACGGCCCGGCGCACATCGAACTTCACGGAATGGGTGTTTTCCCTCGGGATCGGCTGGTCAAAATCCGCAGTCACAGGCGTTCTCCATTGATGGTTTTTCGCTGCCCGATACCAACGGCCACTTGCCCAATGGCCGGGGACTTGCGAACCTGTCGGCTTTGCTAACAGGCCGCTTCGGCACTCGCTATCGGAACCCGCTATGATCGCGCAAATCCTGTCCACCATGCTACCGGTGTTCCTGATCGCCGGCTGCGGAGCCCTGTATGGCCGCTACCGCACGCCCGATATCCAGGGCCTGAACGTGCTGAATATGGAGCTGTTTGTGCCCATGCTGGTGTTTGCGGTGCTCGCCGACCAGCAGGCTCCCTTGCAGGAATACGGCGGGCTGGCCCTGGCCGCCACGGTGATTGTGCTTGGCTCCGGGGTTGTGCTCTACCCGCTGGCCAGGGCGCTGGACCTGAACCTGAAAACCTTCCTGCCACCGATGATGTTCAACAACTCCGGCAACATGGGCATCCCCCTGCTGGTGCTGGCCTTTGGCGAAGCGGCACTGCCGGCCGCCATTGTGCTGTTTATCGTGGAAATGCTGCTGCACTTCTCGGTAGGCCTGTACATGCTCGACCCCCATACCTCGATCGTGAAACGTCTGCGCCTGCCCATCGTATTTGCCAGTATTGCCGGCCTGGCGGTGAATTTCAGTGGCGTAACCCTGCCCGGCTGGCTGCTGGAAACCCTGAACATGCTTGGCGGTGTGTGCATTCCACTGATGCTGTTTGCGCTGGGGGTGCGCATGCTGGATGTGGACTTCAGCGATTGGAAACTGGGGCTGATCGGCGCCATCGCCTGCCCCGCCAGCGGCCTGCTGCTGGCCTGGCCAATGATCGCCATGCTCGACCTGCCGGGGCTTCAGGTCGCCAGCCTGTGGGTGTTTGCGGCACTGCCGCCGGCGGTACTGAACTACATGGTGGCAGAGCAGTACCAGCAGGAACCCCACAAGGTGGCATCGCTGGTATTATTGAGCAACCTCGGCAGCCTGGTGGTAATGCCGGTGGTGCTCGGGCTGGTATTTTCCGCCGGCTACGTATAACCGGGTTTCAATGCACGATTTCGATTTACCAGGTACGGTATTCCATGTCTGAAGCAGTAGCGGTTGTTCGCGCCTCCCGCCCCAATTTCCTGGTACTGGCACCGCTGTGTGTCGGGCTCGGGCTGGCCGTGGCCTGGCAGCAGGGTGAACCACCTGCCTTGCTGGATACCCTGCTGGTGTTCATCGGCGCGGTTCTGGCCCATGCCGCCGTTAACCTGCTGAACGAGTACGAAGACTTTGTCTCGGGCCTCGACCTGACCACCAGCCGCACGCCGTTTTCCGGCGGCAGCGGAGCCCTGCCGGAAACTCCGTCGGCGGCCAGAAGGGTGCTCTTTGCCGCCCTTGGCACCCTGGCTCTGGTGATTGCCATTGGCCTCTACTTCCTGTGGCTGCGCGGCCTGCCCATGTTTGTGCTCGGCGCCGCCGGCGTAATGCTGGTGCTCACCTACACCCGCTGGATTACCCGCTCCCCCTGGCTGTGCCTGCTGGCCCCCGGTATCGGCTTTGGCCCGGTGATGGTGCTGGGTGCGCTGATTGCCCTGGGCGCCCGGCTGGATGCCACCGCGCTGGTGTGCGCCGGCGTCGCCCTGCTGCTGGTGAGCGAGCTGCTGCTGATCAACCAGATACCCGATGCCGAGGCCGACCGCAAAGCCGGCCGCCGGCACCTGGTAATTACCCTGGGCCCCCGCGCCGCCAGCAAACTGGTCGCAACGCTGTTGTTGGGAAGCTTCGGGCTTATTGCCGCTGCCGCCTGGCTCAACCTGATACCAACCTGGAGCCTGCTGGCGCTGCTGCCACTGCCCGTTGCACTGTGGCTGAGCCGGCAACTGCCAGCGTGCCTGGATAACCCCGCCGCGCTGAATCAGGTACTCGGTGCCAACGTCGCCGTACTGCTGTCTACCCTCGCCTTGCTGGTGCTGGGCATCAGCCTCTGAAAGCCGGTAGTTTCACTTGCAACTGACTGATCTATAGCCGATGGTTAGGGGCAAACATTTTGATATGGAGATCTGTTGATGAGCGTCCTGCTTCTGGTTCTCAGTGCCCTGGTGCTGATCTATTTCAGTATCGGCGGCAAAACCGCCGCGATCGTGATGTCCGTCGCCACCCTGATCGGGGTGGCCAACGACGACTGGCACATCCTCAGCTTTCTGGTTGGCGGTATCCTGCTGGCACTGGCCCTGCTGATCACCCTGCCCGGAGACCTCCGCCTCGACAAGCTCAGCCGGCCATTGCTGGGCTGGGTCCGCAGCCGCTTGCCCAAGCTGTCGCCGACCGAACAGGAAGCCCTGGCCTCTGGCTCTGTAGACTGGGACGGCGAACTGTTCTCCGGCAAGCCGGAATGGAACAAGCTGCTGGACGCCGCCCCCGCGCACCTGACCAGTGAAGAGCAGGCATTTCTCGACGGCCCGGTGGAAGAGCTGTGCCAGATGCTGGACGACTGGCAGATCACCCACGAACACTACGACCTGCCCGAAAAAGCCTGGAAATTCATCCGTGAAAACGGCTTCTTCGGCCTGGTCATTCCCAAGGAAGACGGCGGCCTGGGCTTCTCCAACACCGCCCATTCCGAAATCGTGATGAAAATCTCCACCCGCAGCGTATCGGCTGCAGTCACCGTGATGGTGCCCAACTCCCTGGGCCCGGGCGAGCTGCTGATGCACTACGGCACCGACGACCAGAAGCAGCATTACCTGCCGCGCCTGGCCGGTGGCGAAGAGATTCCCTGCTTTGCCCTCACATCCCCGGTGGCCGGCTCCGATGCCGGCGCCATTCCGGATAAAGGCATCGTCTGCAAGGGCGAATGGAACGGCAAGGAAGTACTGGGCCTGAAGGTCACCTGGAACAAGCGCTACATCACCCTGGCCCCGGTGGCGACCCTGATCGGCCTGGCCATCAAGGTGTATGACCCGGAAAAACTGCTGGGCGGCGACGATGACATTGGCGTGACCTGTGTGCTGGTACCCCGCGACACCGACGGCGTACACGCCGGCGCCCGCCACCTGCCCATGAACACGGTATTCATGAACGGCCCCACCTGGGGCAATGAAGTCTTTATTCCCATGGAACAGGTCATCGGCGGCCAGGACATGCTCGGCAAGGGCTGGAAAATGCTGCTGGAATGCCTGTCCATCGGCCGCTCCATCTCCCTGCCAGCCCTCGGCACCGGTGCCGGCAAACTGGCCAGCCTGGCTACGGGGTCGTACGCCTACACACGGGAACAGTTCGGCCGCTCCATCAGCCAGTTTGAAGGCGTGCAGGAAGCCCTGGAACCCATTGCCGGCTACACCTACATGATGGACGCTGCCCGCCTGCTCACCGCCGGTATGCTGGACCGGGGCGTACGGCCGTCCGTGCCCTCGGCCGTGCTGAAATACCGCAACACCGACCTGATGCGGGAAGTGATCAACCACGCCATGGACGTCGTAGCCGGCCGCGGCGTGATCACCGGCCCCCGCAACTTCCTGGCGCGGGCCTACCAGGCCGTGCCTATCGGCATTACCGTGGAAGGCGCCAACATCCTGACCCGCAGCCTGATGATCTTCGGCCAGGGCGCCATCCGCTGCCATCCGTTTATCGTCGAGGAAATCGAAGCGGCCGGCATGGAAGACGAAGACAAGGCCGCGAAGAAATTCGATGGCATCTTCTACCGCCACCTCGCCCACACCACCCGCAATGCCCTGCGTGCATTGGTACTGGGCCTGAGCAAGGGCTGGCTGGAAACCGCGCCACGCCACGGCGACATCGAGAAGTACTACCGCCAGCTGGGCCGTTTCTCTGCGGCCTTCGCCCTGATGACCGACGTCACCCTGCTTACCGTCGGCGGTGGCCTGAAAGCCCGCCAGCGCCTGTCTGGCCGCATGGCCGACTGCCTGGTGCAGCTGTACTACGCCACGGCGGTGATCAAGCAATGGCACGAAGAAGGCTACCCGGACGATCAGCGAGACCTGGTGGAATGGTGCCTGCAAACCTGCCTGCACGACCTGCAGAACTCCATGCGCGAAGCCATCATCAACTTCCCGGTCCCGGCCCTGCGCTGGCCGCTACGGTTGCTGGTGTTCCCGCTCGGCGCCACCGGCCTGAACGGCCCGGATGACAAACTCGGCGCGAAGGTGGCGGCGACCATTGTGAAAGACACGCCGGTACGCCAGCGCATCAGCCGGGGTACCTTCATCAACATGGATCCGGACGATCCTCTGGGGCGCGTTCTGAACGCCTACAAGCTGGCCAACGAAACCGCCGACATGCGCCAGCGCCTGCACGAAGCCATCCGCAGCCGCGACGAAGACGAGCTGGACGGTATCGCCCTGTTGATGGGGCATCAGCGCAAGGAGCTGGTGGACTGGGCCTGTGCCCAGGGTATCGTAACAGCCGACGAGTGCCCGAAGCTGGAAGAAGCCCTGACGGCCCTGTACGACGTGATCCGCGTAGATGCGTTTGATGCTGATGGCCTGAAAGCACTGGCTAAAGCGGCTACCGGTAAGCGTAAAGTTGTCGAGCGGTCTTCGGAGTAGGGTTACTTGTAGCTTGCAGGTTTGGGTGGAGGTCAATCCTTGGCGGGAGGGGGCTCCAAAAACCGCTCCTTACGGCACATCCCTGTGGCGCTTCTGCTCCGCCATCCATGGCTCCGCACATTTTTGGAGCCCCCTCCCGCCAAGGCTTGCCCCAGACCATGTGCAGGCCGCCCCGAAAATCCGACTTTAACAAAGCGAACTGCACAAGGCATAGCTGAACAGGGCGGGCGAGCCTTTCCAGAAATTTGTGGAGCCATGGATGGCGGAACATAAGCGCCCATGGAAGGCTAGAGCGCTTTCTGGAAAGGCTCGCCCGCCCTGTTCAAAGCACCGAAGCAGCAGGCTAGGAGGATCACTCCCCCCGAAGCCCACCCCGAATTGCCTCGTCAACCAACCACCGGCGTAACGTCTGAATCCCACGTTCCCGCCGGCGGCTGGTTTTCCAGGCAAAGTAGAACTTGTCGCCGGTCACCACCGAATGGGTCGGTAAACGAACGAAGTCTTCGGAATCCTTCCGGGTACTCAGCATATAGTCGTTGGTCAGGGCGATTCCCTGATGGAACCGCGCAGCTTCCAGCGCCAGCAGCATGTGGCTGAAATGCTGAACACGGGCAGCAGACGGCAACGGCTGCTCCACATCCCGAAACCACGCCTGCCAGTCACCGGCGGGTTTGTCGAAGATGCTGTGGGTCGATAACAACGGAAAGCCCGCGATATCCTCCGGCAACACAGGCCGCTCATCCAGCCCCTCTGGCTCCGCGTCACGCCCTAACTCTCGCCGGATACGCTGCCAGTAATCCTGGCTGCACACCGGAAACAACCGCTCCGTGTACAAATGCTCATAGCTGTAGGCCGGCGCCGTGGTGTGGATGGTGATAAAACAATCCGCCACCCGATCCGACAACACCGGGTTCTCGCTGCTCATCTCCAGCGCCAGGTCGATCTGCGGGTGCAACCGCTGCAAATCCGGCAACCGCGGCACCAGCCAGCGCACCGCAAACGAACTGAACACCGACAACCGCAACCGGGACTCCTCATGCCCCAGCAACTGTTCACTCGCCCGTTCAATCTGCAACAAGGCGGTGCCAATGGCATCAAAATACTGCCGCCCTTCGTCGGTCAGCGTCACCGTCCGACCGGAGCGCCAGAACAGCCGTTCGCCCAGATAGGTCTCCAGCTGCTTGATCTGGTGACTGACTGCACTCTGGGTGATGGCCAGTTCCTCGGCAGCGGCCGAAAAGCTGTTCAGCCGGGCAACGGCTTCGAATACGGGGAGGGCTTTGAGTGGGGGTAGTCTCATGGCGGCCTGCTATCGAATTTTCTAATGACTGACTAATAATGATCATTTTATCGGATAGTTAAACACACCTAGAATCCACCTCCAAGGTTCGGGAGTGTGTCGGGGGACTTGCTTCCGAAAATGTTCGTAGCCATGGGTGAAGGGCGAAAGCACTTCACGGGCTGGCCAGGGATGGCCTGCCCAGGACCCTCTGCGCGACGCAGGAGCAATAAGCGCAGAGGGGCGGAGACAAGCGTACAAGGAAGTACTCGCAGCGGTTTTCGGAAGCAAGTCCCCCGACACACTCATGCACCAAACCAGCGGATTTCAGGAAGGAAAAGGAGCACCAAAGTGTCAGGCAAAACCGTCAACAGCGCCATTCTGCTGCTGGTCATCGGCAACGCCATGGCCATACTCTCGGACGTCTTCATCAAACTGATGGACCCCGGCGCCCCCGTCTTCCAGTTCGCCTTCCTGCGCTGCGTACTCACCCTGGTGTTTCTGGTGCCACTGGCCCGCAAACTCGACACAGGCAACCTCTTCGGCGGCCTGAAAGTCCACGCCATCCGCGCCCACATCCACCTGGTCGGCATCGTATGCATGGTGATCGCCCTCACCAACCTGCCGCTGGCTACCGCCAACGCCCTGTTCTACGCCGCGCCGATACTGGTGATGGTGCTGTCGGCCGTATTCTTCCGGGAAAAACTCACGCCCCTGAGCGTCACCGCCGTGTTCAGCGGCTTTGCCGGCATCATCGTGATACTGCGCCCGGTGGAGTTCAACTGGGCCGTCATCGCTGCCTTGGGCTCGGCCTTTGCCCTGGCCATCAACGCCGTCATGGTCCGCCAGCTGCCGAAAGAACAAACCACCGTGCACAAGCTGTTCCTGAACTACCTGCTGATCATACCGGCCGCAGCCGCACTGGCATTCTGGGAAGGGGCAACGTGGAACCTGCAGATCCTGGTCAGCGCCGCCGGCTCGGCCCTGTTCATCCTGGGTTACAACATCACCGTGTTGCTGGCCTACCGGCAGGTGGATGCCAACCAGGTCACCAGCGCCGAATACACCGGGCTGATCTGGGCGGTGGCCATTGGCTGGATCTGGTTTGGTGAGGTGCCGGACCTGTGGTTCCTGGCCGGCAGCATGATGATCGTGGTGCCGTTGGTACTGATTGGCCTGCGGCACCGGCGGCGTTCACCGGCCCGGGGCTTTAACCCCGCCAGCCGGGAAACACCGCAGAAAGAGCTGGACCCCGGGTTCAGCGGGTCTGCTCAATGATCGCCTGGGTATCGCGGATAATCCGCGCTACCCGATGCTCCGGCGGCAGACGGTCGTCGTAGCCGTAGCTGGTGCGGTATCCGTTCCGGTAATCGTCACGATACCGGTAGTGATCGTGGCGGTCCCGCCATTCCGAGCGCAGGTACTTCTTCTGATGCCCCGGCGGCAGCGCCTTGCCCCGTTCCAGCTGTTTCTGGATGCCCGGCGGGTGGCCATGGCCACGGTAGCCGTCTGCCTGTGCCAGGCCGGCAAAGCCCAGGGCGACAATCAGGGTACTGCTGATCAGTAGTCGTTTCATGATGACTCTCCCATCTGTTGACCGACTGAAACCATGCTATACGGAAACTTTCCGTGAAGCCTTGCCGTCAGATTACCGAACAGAAGGGTGTTGTCAGCGCCCGAAGGGCGAATTTGCACAAGCTTTACACCGGTTGACGTTTAACGGTCCTTAACCGCGACAGGTTCGCTGCCAAGCAGGTGCGTTTCTATCGCAAAGGTATGCACACAGTCGTCGCCCAATGCCCGCAAAGACTCCGCCAGCCGCAGCAGATACTCGGAATTCGGGCCGCTGGGCCCGGCGGCAGCGGCAATCTGGGCGGCGATATCCGCTTCCGGAGCCTCTCCCAGAAACGCCTCGTTATCCTCCGTGGCGATGTACACCAGCCCCTCGGCGTGGCTGCCGTCGTCGAAGGTCATGGTGGTGCTGAAGCGCAGGTAGCCGTTCTTCTCCCGCACATCCAGGTACTCGAACACATTGGGCGATACCCGGTAGGCCATGCCTTTGCATCGGGCTCCGGGCTGCTCAATCAGGGTGACTACCCGCCCCGGTGCTTCCGGTGTACCCCGATGGTCGTGGGAACCCTGCCAGAACCGCCGGGCCCAACCGCGAATAGTGGCAGGGCGTTGTTCCAGAAACGGGAAATCCACCTTGTAAATCAGCGAGCCATAGCCAAACAGCCATACCGATTCGATACCCTCAAAGTTGTACCGGGCCCGATTGTGGTCGATAGTATTAGCAGTCATTCCTGTCCTGATATTTCCGGGAGACGTTTCAATTGCAGGTTTTTCATTCAATCCGGCTGGCGTTTCTGGCCAGCTTTGCCGGCTGGCTCATTCAATGTCCGGTTAGCGCAGCCGAGCCGGACAGCCAGCCAATACCCACCTACAGCGTGGTGGTTCAGGATATTGATTACTATCCCATCTACAAGGCTGATTTAGCCAGTAACGAGTATTCCGGTTACCTGCGGGACCTGATGGATGCCTTTGCTGCGGCCGAGGCTATCCGCTTCGAGTACAAGGTGCGGCCGGTGCGCCGGATGATCTGGGAGTACACCCGGGGCCTGTATGACTTCGCCCTGCCCGATCACCCCAACTGGAACAAATCCGAAAAACTGGGCATGGAGCTGAGCTATTCGCCGCCGCTGCTGCACTTTGCCGATGGCCTGTACGTGTTGCGGGAAAACGCCGGCATCACCCGGGAGCAGATGGCCGACTACGGCACCATACACGGCTTTACCCCGTGGAAATTCCAGAACCGGATCGACCAGGGCGATGTTGAACTGATTACCGCGTCATCGCCGGAAAACCTGGTGCTGATGGCGCTGGCCGGTCGGGTAGAAGTGATCAACCTGGCGGCGCCGGTGGCGGAGTACCATTTCCGCAACCTGGACGCGACAGGGCGCTTTGAAACCGCGGCCCACCTGCTGCCGGTCAGCCTCAGCAGCTACCATCTGTCATCTGCCCGGCACCCGGACATCATCAACGCACTGGCCGATTTTCTTGAGCAGAACCCCGAAATTCCACGGCAACTGCAGGAAAAATACCGGTTTCCGGCCTTACCTTCAGGCGACTGATGCCATAAACCCGGCAATACCGGTCAGAACGATTTCCGCCGCCATGGCCGAGAGAATCAGGCCGCTGATCTTCGACATGATGTTCAGGCCGGTCTTGCCCAGGGCTTTTTCCAGGTAGCTGGACAACCGCAGCAACACCGCCAGGATCAGCAAGCCAGACACCAGCCCCAGCAAACCGCCCGCCACTTCCGGCACCGCCTTGAGTTCAGCACCGTAAACCAGGATGGCACCAATCGTTGCCGGGCCGATCATCACCGGAATGGCCAGGGGCACCACGGCGATGTCATCGCGGTCTTCATCCGGCAGGCCGGTGGCATGGTTGCGGGTACCGCTGTTCACCAGGCTGATAGCGGTGAGGAACAGCAAGCTGCCGGCCCCGATGCGGAACGAGTTCAGGGTAATGCCGATGGCGTTGAACAGCAGCGGGCCGGCAAAGAACAGGACCACCCCCAGAATAAACGCCGACACACAGGCCCGGCGGATGATCGACGCCTTCTCGGCTGCCGGTAACCCCCGGGTAAGCGCCAGGAACATGGTGACCACGAAAAACGGCGCCAGCAGGAACAGGAAGCGAATGGTGCTGCTGAGGTAGGTCGAGAAAAACGTTTCAAGCATTGAGGCAAATCCGGCACAGGTTTAAAGCCGGTAAGCATAGCGCCGGTTTGCCGGTTCTGCCGTAAGGAAGAGAACCTATGATGGGTGTTCAGCGCTTCTTGATGGATGGTTTGCGGGGCTTTCCGGGTTTCGACGGCTTGCCCTTCGGGCCGGGGCCGCGTCCACCCGCTTTCGGGCCGTTACCGGGCTTGCCGCCCGGGCGCTTTCCGGGCCCGCTGCCGGGGCCTTTGCGGCCGTTGCCTGCAGGGGCTTTGCCACCGGGCTTTGCTCCGGCCCTGGCCGGCTTGCCACCAGCACCCGGGCGGCCGCCCTTCGCTGCGGCAGGCTTTTTGCGGGGTTTGCTACCGGCCGGCTGCGAGGCCTCCGACGACGAATCCCGGATGGCATCGAACAGCACCGCCAGTTCTTTTTCTGTGAGATCCCGCCAGGCCCCCACCGGCAGCCCCTGCAGGCTGACGTTCATGATCCGCACCCGCTCCAGCCGGGTAACCTCATAACCGAAATGCTCGGCCATGCGGCGGATCTGGCGGTTCAGGCCCTGTACCAGGATGATGCGGAACACAAACCGGGAAACCTTCTCGACCTTGCAGCGCTTGGTCATGGTGCCCAGGATTGGCACGCCGTTACTCATGCCCTCGACGAATTCCCGGGTGACCGGCTTATCCACCGTCACCAGGTATTCTTTCTCATGGTTATTACCGGCCCGCAGGATCTTGTTCACCAGGTCGCCGTTACTGGTGAGGAAAATCAGCCCCTGGGAGTCTTTATCCAGCCGGCCAATGGGGAAAATCCGTTCGCTGTGGCCGACAAAGCGCTGGATATTGTCTTTCTCAGCACTGTCGGTGGTGCTGACAATGCCCACCGGCTTGTTCAGGGCGATAAAGACCAGGTCTTCCTCATCCCGGGGTTCCACCACCTGGCCGTTCACCTTCACCACATCGCCCGGCAACACCTGGTCGCCCACCTGGGCCCGGCGGCCGTTGATGTGAACATTACCCTGCTCGATATAGCGGTCAGCATCCCGGCGCGAGCACATGCCGCTCTCGCTGATGTATTTGTTCAGTCGGGTGGAGGTTCTGGTGTTCATGGAGCCCTGCCGGATGCCTGGAAATGGGATAACTCACGGTCGAATGCGGGCATCATCCCACCGGGTGGCCGCTACGGCAACCGGCAAACCGCGGCTCGCCCTCCGAACTATCCCAGTGTTATCTGGAACTTACACCAGCATTAGACTAAAGAATTAGGTAGTTTCACTAACACCATTAAGCATGCTTTCTTGTTTCGCTGTTAGAATATGGCGCTTTTCTGTTCGCCCCATTGCCGACAAGGTCAGGAACCGGGGCCGTTAACCGCATAACAAGAGGTGGATCATGTCGACCGAATCCAGGATTCGTTGCCCAAAACTTAGCAAGCGTATTATGAGTGCCCGAGACGCTGCCAGCCTGATCCCCTCCGGCGTGAACGTGGGCATGAGCGGCTTCACCGGCGCGGGCTACCCGAAAGCCGTGCCCCAGGCCCTGGCCGAGCACATCCGTGACCACCGCGCCCGTGGCGAGAACTTCCGCATCAGCGTATGGACCGGTGCCTCCACCGCCCCGGAACTGGACGGCGCGCTGGCCGAAGTGGACGGCATTGAAATGCGCCTGCCCTACCAGAGCGATCCCACCTGCCGCCAGAAGATCAACGAAGGCAAGATGGAATACATGGATATCCACCTGTCGCACGTGGCCCAGCACGCCTGGTCCGGTTTCTTCGGCAAGCTGGATATTGCTGTCATCGAGGTGGTGGGCATTACGGAAGATGGCCGGCTGATTCCGTCGTCATCCATCGGCAACAACAAAACCTGGATTGACCAGGCCGACAAGGTCATCCTCGAAGTTAACCACGGCCAGAGTGCCGGCCTTGAGGGCATGCACGACGTCTATTACGGCACCGCATTGCCGCCGCGCCGCAAGCCGATTCCGATCACCAAACCGGACGAGCGCTTTGGTGAGAAGTACCTGATGTGCCCGCCGGAGAAAGTGATTGCGGTAGTGGAAACCAACTCGCCGGACCGCAACTCCCGTTTCAGCGACCCGGACGAAAACTCCCGTCGCATTGCCGGCCACCTGCTGGACTTCTTCGCCAGCGAAGTCGAAAAGAAGCGCCTGCCGGCCAACCTGCTGCCGCTGCAATCCGGCGTCGGCAACATTGCCAACGCTGTGATGGCTGGCCTGAACGAAGGCCCGTTCAACAACCTGACTGCCTACACCGAAGTGCTGCAGGACGGCATGCTGGAGATGCTGAAATCCGGCAAACTCGCCAAGGCCTCAGCCACCGCATTCTCCCTGAGCCCGGAAGCCAACCAGGAGCTGGCCGACAACATCGATTTCTACCGGGACCGCATTGTGCTGCGTACCCAGGAAATCAGTAACCATCCGGAAGTGATCCGCCGCCTTGGCATCATTGCCATGAACGGCATGATTGAAGCCGACATCTACGGCAACGTGAACTCTACCCACGTGATGGGCACCCGCATCATGAACGGCATCGGCGGTTCCGGCGACTTTGCCCGTAACGGTTACCTGTCGGTGTTCATGACCCCGTCTACCGCCAAGGGTGGTTCTATTTCCACGATTGTGCCGATGGTGTCCCACGTGGACCACACCGAACACGACGTGCAGATTGTCGTGACTGAGCAGGGCCTGGCCGACCTGCGCGGCCTTCCGCCCCGCCAGCGGGCGCTGAACATCATCGAAAAGTGTGCTCACCCGGACTTCCGCCCGCGCCTGCGGGACTACTTCGAGCGCGCCTGCAACAGCGGCCGCGGCATGCACACCCCACACCTGCTGGAAGAAGCCCTGAGCTGGCACCACCGCTTCGAAGAAACCGGGCAGATGTAACCCGGTTTACAGGGCCAGCCACTGCGCTGGCCCTGTTGCAATGGTCAGCCGGCCAACGCCGGCTCGCCACCCTGCTCCATTACCTCTGCTGCTTCACACACATACTGCTCGGCATCAAAGAGCCGGGTCTGCTGCCGGAACTGCCAGGTAAAGCCCGGCCACAATGTGGTGTTCTTGCCGTTCTCGTTCACGTACCAACTCTTGCAGCCGGTCTGCCACACGGAATCGCCGAGCTTGGCGTGAATGGAGGCGTTGTACTGGCTGAAGGCATCGTCTTTCACTTCCACGGTTTTCCAGCCCCGGTGCTGCATTTTCTTCAGGGCATCCAGCACGTACTGCACCTGGGATTCGATCATGTACACCATGGAGCTGTGGCCCAGGCCGGTGTTCGGGCCCATCAGCATAAAGAAATTGGGGAAGCCGGCCACCGTGGTGCCCTTGTAGGCTTCCGCACCCTCTCGCCAGGCATCGAGCAGGTCCTGGCCGCCACGGCCGAAGATCACGCCCCGGGGAATCGGCTCCTGGGCCTTGAAGCCGGTGCCGTAGACGATGCAGTCCACCTCACGCTCAGTGCCGTTGTTATCCACAATGGTGTTGCCTTTCACTTCACGGATGCCATCGGTGAGCACATCCACGTGATCCTGGTCCAGCGCCGGGTAGTAGTTGTTGGAGATCAGCACCCGCTTGCAGCCGAAGTGGAAATCCGGCGTGACTTTTTTGCGCAGTTCCTTGTCCTTGATCTGGTTGCGGATGTGGCGGCGAGCCTGCAGCTCACCGATTTTCAGGATGCGGGGGTTACCGACAAAACCCAGAACCCGGGCTTCCAGCATCCAGTAGATGCTCTGGCGGAAAGCATTCAAAGTTTGCGGGAACTTGCGGAACATCATCCGTTCCAGCGGGCGGATTTCCCGATCCGGCTTGGGCATGATCCACGGCGGTGTGCGCTGGTACAGGTCCAGGTGGGCCGCATTCCTGGCAATCTCCGGCACAAACTGGATGGCCGAGGCGCCGGTGCCGATAACGGCCACCCGCTTGCCCCGGAAATCATAGTCGTGGTCCCAGTTCTGGGAGTGGAAGCGAGTGCCGGTGAAAGACTCCATGCCCTTGATATCCGGGTACGCCGGCGTGCTCAGGCCACCCATGCCGGACACCAGCACCCCGGCGTGCAGTTTGCGGAATCTGGGCAGGGTTTTGTCACTGCGATCCAGTGAATCACCGGGCTTGAGGCCCTGTTTTTCCATATAGGCCCAGAGTTCGGGGCTGTCGCAGGTTTCGATGGTCCAGGCACCGGTTCTTTCATCCCAGCGGGCACCGGCTACGTGGGTGTTAAGCTGGATGTGCTCCATCAGGCCGTACTTTTCCGCGCAGTGGCGCAGGTAGGCTTTGATCTCCGGCTGGGTGGCAAACATCCGGCTCCAGTTGGGGTTCTGTTCGAAGGAGAAGGAGTACAGCGCCGATTGCACGTCGCAGGCACAGCCGGGGTAGTGGTTTTCGTGCCAGGTGCCGCCGATGTCGTCGCTTTGTTCAAGGATCACAAAGTCGTGAAATCCTGCTTCCTTGAGTTTGATGGCCATGCCGAGGCCGGAGAAGCCGGTGCCGATGATGGCGATCTGGGCGGTTTGTGTCATTGCTGCACTCCTGTGTGGCCTGTTTGGGCCTTGCCTGTTGTTGTTTCGGTGGTCATCATGACCGGTAGACACATGTATACCGCCATGAGTAGACACTTGTATACTCCGGTTCGGGTGTTTGGCCTTGGGTGACAGATTGTTGGCCTGTGTGGCCTCGGGGTTGGGTGCTCCGGATCTACTGGCCTCTGGCTCCGAGGTTTGGTTGGTTTGGGGGGGAGGCTGTCCAAAAACCGCTCCTTGCGGCACCCCTTCGGGGTCCGGCCCGCAATCACAGATTGCGGTCGCTCAGCTGTCGCATGAAGCTTCGCTTCATCAGCGCTCGGCTGAGCCCATGTGGCGCTTCTGCTCCGCCATCCATGGCTCCGCACATTTTTGGACAGCCTCCCCCAAACCAACCGTTAAGCTTCTGTGGCGGCCGTCTCCCAAATGCTGAATCTGAGAAGGCATGCATACTCACTGTTAGAACGGCCGGGCGGTGGGCCTTGTTCACAGACTGTTGAAGGCCAGGGACGGCCTGAAACAAGCGCACAGGGATGTGCTCGTAGCGTGTCTGTGAACAAGGCCCACCGCCCGGCCCAACTCCAGAATATGAGGCTTAAATGAACACACTGGCCGGCGGAAAACTGAAACTGGTTCAGGCCGCTCTGCGGTTGATTACCGAAACGCGGAGCCTGACGTCGTTGGGGCTGCGGGAGCTGGCTCGTGAGGCGGGGTTGAATCCGAATACGTTTTACCGGCACTTCAAAAGCCTTGATGAATTCGGGCTACAGGTGCTGGGGTATATCGCCGAGGATATGAAAACCGGGGTGCGGCAGCTGCGGCAGATGGCGGACTCATCCGAGCAGGCGTCTCACGATACCGTCACCTTTGTGTACCGCTACTTCCTCGCCAATCCGGCTGCCACCACCGTGGCTGTTCGCGAGCTGCACGGGCCGTCGCCGGTGTTGCGCCGGGCTTTGGAAGCGCAGCTGGATGCCAGTGCCCGGGAGATGGCGGAGGATATTCTGGAGCGGGGCCTGGTGCCGGGGGTGGACGCCGCGGTGGTGCATGAGATTTCCCACATGACCATTCGCTACATCCTGTTCCGGGCTATGGATTACATCGAGAAGCCGGAGCAGCGGGAGCGGATTCAGGTGGAGACAGAGCGGTTTATCAACCGGCAGTTCAGGGGTGCGCTGCTGGAGGGGGTTGAGGTGGAGAATCTCCTGGCGCTGCAGGTACAAAAAAGCCGCGGGGCCTGAGCAGGCGCCGCGGCAAGCAGGATCGAAGGAGTAGTTCGATCAGTAAAGTTTGGCCAGGGATTTCTTGGCGAAGGCTTCCACTTCGTTCAAACGGCCCTCTTTCACTTTTACCAGCCATTCCGGGTCTTGCAGCAGGGCGCGGCCGACCGCGATCAGTTCGAATTCATGGTTGGTCATGCGCTCAACCAGCTCGTCGATGCCGGACTGTTCCACGGCTTCTTTCTTGCTGGCAAAGGTGCCGCTGATGAAGTCTTCGGTCAGGCCTACGCTGCCAACAGACATGGTGGGCTTGCCGGTGAGTTTCTGGGTCCAGCCGGCCAGGTTCAGGTTAGAGCCCTCGAATTCCGGCTCCCAGAAGCGGCGGGTAGAGGCGTGGAAGATGTCCACACCGGCATCCACCAGCGGCTTCAGGAACTGTTCCAGTTGTTCCGGGCTGTCGACCAGTTTCGCTTCATAGGCTTGCTGCTTCCACTGGGAGAAACGCAGCATAATCGGGTAATCCGGGCCGACGCGGTGGCGCACTTCTTCTACAATTTCCACCACAAAGCGCAGGCGGTTTTCCATGCTGCCGCCGTATTCGTCGTCGCGTTGGTTGGTGCCTTCCCACAGGAACTGGTCCAGCAGGTAACCATGGGCACCGTGGATTTCCACGCCGTCAAAACCGAGGGCCTTGGCATCCTGGGCAGCATCGCCGAAGGCTTTGATCACATCCTGGATGTCTTCCTTGCTCATCGCCTTGCCGTTGGGCTTGCCCGGGGCAAACAGGCCTGAAGGGCTGTAACCGGGAACAGACGGATCCGGCTCGATACCTTCTTTGCGCACCGCGCCCACGTGCCACAGCTGCGGGAAGATGGCGCCGCCGGCTTCGTGCACGGCATCAACCACCTGCTTCCAGCCCGCCAGGGCTTCGTCACCATAGAAGGCCGGCACGTTCGGGTAACCGTTGGCAGCGGCGTGATTCACTACCGTGCCTTCGGTGATGATCAGGCCGACGCCGGCTTCGGCACGGCGACGATAGTAATCGACCACATCCTGACCCGGTACGCCGTTGGGTGAGAAATTGCGGGTCATCGGAGCCATGGCTACGCGATTGCGCAGCTTGAGGTTGTGAAGTTCAAACGGCTCAAACAAAGGACCAAGATTCATACTCATGTGATGTGCAACCTCATTAATTTGGTTTCGTAAAGCAACCCTATTCAATCCGGTTTCAAAATGCAACCCTATTGGGTACACTCCCTTACATGGCCAGAAAACGTTTTGATGATTCCAGTTGCTCCGTCGCCCGCGCCCTCAATGAAGTGGGCGACTGGTGGTCCCTGCTGATTGTGCTGCATGCAATGTACGGTACGCGACGGTTTGTGGACTTCCAGCAGCAGCTGGGCATCGCCAAGAACATCCTGTGCGACCGCCTGGCCAAGCTGGTGGATAACGAAGTGCTGCGCAAGGAAGACGTGGGCGAGCACGGCTCCCGCTTTGAATACCGCCTGACCGAAAAAGGCCGGGACCTGTTTCCGGTGGTGGTAGCCCTGCGCCAGTGGGGCGACAAATGGAATCCGGCGCCAGACGGCCAGCCGCTGGACCTTCGTGACCGGGAAACCGGTCAGCCGATAAAGGCGGTCACGGTGCAGAACGCCGAGGGCGAGCCTCTGAGTATCCGGGATGTGTTGGTGGTGGAAGACCTGGAGAAGGCCAGCAACCAGGGCTGACTATACGCAGGGCCCGAAGTACCCCCGTTTTTTTGAGTTGGGTCAACCATGCCTCCAAAGCCTGCCGGGGTGACGCCCTTAATTGTCTTAAATCAAGTTTTCCCTTTCCCCAGCGATTACCCTCACTCCATTGACTTTTAATAAGTGAGGAAATGGCTATGTCTCGTACTTTCAAACTCGGTGTTCTGGCTGCGGCCGTGATGGCTGTTGCTCCGGCTACTCAGGCCTTTGAAGCCGGCGATTTCATTGTTCGCGCAGGTGCGGTGCACGTGGCGCCGGATGATTCCAGCGAAGTCATTACTGTAGGCTCTGTGGCGGCCCTCGGTGCGGACGCCCGTGTTGCAGTAGACTCCAACACACAGTTGGGTCTTCGTGGCACCTACATGTTCACAAGTAACCTTGGCTTGGGTGTGCTTGCGGCAACGCCATTCAAGCACAACATCAGTGGCGCTGGCGACATTGCAGCCTTGGGTGACATTGGTGAGACCAAGCAACTGCCACCAACTATTACCCTGCAGTACTACCCGATGAAGAGTTCATCTGCTGTACAGCCCTATGCGGGCGTAGGTGTTAACTACACGACTTTCTTCGAAGAGAAGACTGTTCTGGGTGAACTGGATCTGGATGACAGCGTGGGTGTCGCAGTAGAGTTCGGGGTGGACTACATGCTGAGCGAGCAGTTCGGCTTGAACGCCGCAGTCTGGTGGGCCGACATTAATACCGATGCACAAGTGACTCTGGCAGACGGCGTAACCAAAACCGACAAATTCGAAGTAGAAATCGACCCAATGGTCTACATGGTAGGTTTCACCTACAAGTTCTGATCCACGTACCCCCGGCAGTCCCTGGTCTGTGGCTGCCGGATGGTGCGTTCTCCTGTGCGGGGCTGTGTTGCAGCCCCGCTTTTTTATGCCTGGAGAACCGGGTTATCACGCGCTCTGGCGCTGAGCCGGGCGACCACTTCTACCCTGCCCCTGACCACGACCTTGTCCTTCGCCCTGACCACCACGGCCACGACCGCCGCTGCGAGCAGCCGGTTTCGGGCCAAAGCTCTTGCCATTGCCTCCCTGAGGGCGACGATTCCGCGCCTTGCTCGGGTCGGCCTTGGCTTTGGGCTTCAGCGGCAGGTTGTTTTTCGGCTCGAAGCCTTCCACTTCCTTGCGCGGCAGCTGCTTCTTGATCAGCTTTTCGATACCCGCCAGCAGTTTGCCTTCATCGGCACTTACCAGCGACAACGCATGGCCACTTTCGCCGGCGCGGCCGGTACGGCCGATGCGGTGCACGTAGTCTTCCGGCACGTTCGGCAGTTCAAAGTTCACCACTTGCGGCAGCTGTTTGATGTCCAGGCCACGGGCGGCGATGTCGGTGGCAACCAGCACACGCACTTCACCGGCTTTAAAGTCTGCCAGCGCACGGGTACGGGCACCCTGTGACTTGTTGCCGTGAATGGCGGCGGCGGTGATGCCGTCCTTTTCCAGCTTCTGGGTCAGGCGGTTGGCGCCGTGCTTGGTGCGGGTGAATACCAGCACCTGGTCCCAGGCGTTGTCACGCACCAGCTTGCTCAGCAGCGCGGTCTTCTGGCTCTGGTCAACCGGGTATACCGACTGCTTCACTTTCTCGGCGGTGGTGTTGCGGGCAGCCACTTCCACCTGTACCGGATTATCCAGCAGGCCCTGGGCCAGGGTGCGGATCTCGTTGGAGAAGGTGGCAGAGAACAGCAGGTTCTGGCGCTTGGCCGGCAGCAACGCAAGGATCTTGCGGATGTCGCGGATAAAGCCCATATCCAGCATGCGGTCGGCTTCGTCCAGCACCAGGATTTCCACTTCGTTGAAGCGCACAGCGTTCTGCTGGTACAGGTCCATCAAACGGCCCGGTGTTGCCACCAGTACGTCCAGGCCCTTGCGCAGCTTCATCATCTGCGGGTTGATCTTTACACCACCGAAAACCACGGCGGCCTTGGTGGGAACGTATTTGCTGTACAGGTTCACGCTGTCGTGTACCTGCGCGGCCAGCTCACGGGTAGGTGTGAGAATCAGGGCGCGGGGGCCTTTGCCAGTGCGGGGGTTTTCCGCCAGGCGCTGCAACAAAGGCAGGGTAAAACCAGCGGTTTTACCGGTGCCGGTCTGGGCCGCGGCCATTACGTCTTTGCCAGACAAAACGGCAGGAATTGCCTGCAGCTGAATGGGAGACGGGGTTTCATAACCCTGATCGGCGGTGGCACGGACCAGCTGCTCGGACAAACCGAGGGAAGAAAAACTCATATAAGGTGTACTCTTGATTGATTCTGCCTCCACGAACACCGGATACGGCGAATGCGGGCAGATGCCATGAACATTCATGGAATAAAAGACGACTACGGTCACGCGCCGGGTTCGGGGTGACGTCCTCTGACAGGTCGTATGGATGGTTCGCAAAGCGGCCGTTGGCCGGAAACTGCGGAATCCCTAGAGGCAGGATGCAGGCACGGTAACAGAGCACCCGGCAAATAGCTATAGGTGGTTTTTATTAGCAGGCTTTCATTTATGCAAAAACATGGAACTCCCATGAATGTCTCCGGTCACTAGCCGCCGTATGCCAATAAAAACCCACAGGATTCCGGAGATTCCATGCTCAGCGTAGGCGTTGGCCCCCTCAGCCTGTCCATCGGGCACCTGCTTCTGGTGCTGGCCTTTGTGGTCGCCCTGATTGTAGGCGCCCTGACTGGCCGTAAAGAGAAAACCCCGGTAGCCGGCACCCTGGCCGATATCTTCCTGGTCGCCATGGTCAGTGCCCGTATCGGCTTTGTGGTGCGGTATTTTGGCGAGTATCAGGGCGACTGGCTGGGCATGATCGACATCCGCGACGGCGGTTTCGATATGGTGACCGGCCTGGTTGTTGCCCTGGCGTTCACCGGCTACCTGATGTGGAAACGGGCCGCCATGCGCCGGGCACTGGGCTCCGCCGTTGCCGCCGGGCTGATTACCTGGGGCGGCATCAGTGGCCTGATCGCCCTGATGAACCAGCAAACCCAGGGCCTGCCCGAAGTCGCCCTGACCGACCTGAACGAGCGCCCGGTAGACCTGGCCAGCCTGGGCGGTGACAAGCCCACGGTGGTGAATCTCTGGGCCACCTGGTGCCCGCCCTGCATCCGCGAGATGCCGGTGCTGGAAGAAGCCCAGCAGCGTTATCCGAACGTGAACTTTGTCTTCGCCAACCAGGGCGAACACCCCGAAACCATCCGCAAGTTCCTGATGGAACAGAACCTGAACCTGAGCCACGTACTCAGCGACAGGCAGAACCGTTTTGGCCGGGTAGTCGGCAGCCACGGCTTGCCAACCACCCTGTTCTATAACGCCCAGGGCCACCTGGTGGATACCCACATGGGCGAACTGTCCCGCGCCAGCCTGGCCCGGAGCCTCGAACGCTTCGATGCCAGCTTCCTGAACTCATCCCCATCCAAGGAGTTAACATCCCGATGAGCACTCCCCTTGCCCAACGCCTGATCAAGGGCACCGTTTTATCGTCTGCCCTGTTTGCCATGGCGGCACAGGCCCAGGACTACCCGCCGGCCATCCAGTCGCTGGAGCAACAGGGCGTTACCGTCCTGGAAAGCTTCGAGGCGCCGGGCGGCATGACCGGGTACGTCGGTGAGATGCAGGGGCGCTCTCTGGCGTTTTACCTGACCCCGGATGGCGACCATGTGATTGTGGGTACGCTGCTGGACGATAAAGGCACCAACCTCAGTGCTGCCAGCATCGAAGAGCTGGTGACCGGCCCGAAATTCGCCGAAGCCTGGCCCCGGCTGGAAAGCAGCAACTGGGTGCGTGACGGCGCCGAAGACGCCGAGACCGTGATTTATACCTTCACCGACCCCAATTGCCCCTACTGCCACCGGTTCCGCCAGCAGGCAGCGGCATGGATTGATGCCGGCAAGGTGCAGCTACGGCACATTATGGTGGGTATTCTTCGGGAAGACAGCCTGACCAAGGCCGCCACCATTCTTGGCAGCGACAACCCGGAAGGTGCATTGCATGAGCATCAGGGCAACTACGAGCAGGGTGGCATAGAGGTCGACCGCAAGAACGTCAGCGCCGCCCATATGGACGTGAAGGCCAACAACCGCCTGATGCAGCAACTGGGGCTGCAAGCCACTCCCAGCACCCTGTACAAGGATGGTGAAGGCAATGTGAAAATGGTTCAGGGCCTGCCTAACCCGCAGGCGCTGGAACGGATGATGGGCCCTAAACCTTAACGGAAGCGCGCGTCAGGCCAGCCAGAACGTCAGGCTGAAGCCCAGCAGGCTGGCCGCGCCCAAACCCCACAGAGACAGCGGCAGGCTCCAGCGGAAGGAGGCATCCCGGGCCCGGTAACCGGTCAGCCGTTCCATGATCAGCGCGTTGGCCGCAAAAGGTGTGCCGAAGGCAGTAATGCCCCAGCCGGTAACCATGGCAATGGCCAGGCCCAGCTGGGCCGCGGTTGGCCACAGGGAACCCAGAATGCCGCCCACCAGGGTGGCAATAATAATGGGGTTCATACCCGCCAGCCCGGCGGCAAAGAACACCCAGGGCACACCGGCGGCCAGCAGGGCCCAGAGCCACACCGGCAATTCCGGCTGACCACTGATCTGGCCCAATACCACGCCACTGAGCACCGCCCCGATAAAGGCCGAGCCACCCACAATGGCCAGCTCGTTACTGACATTGGCCATGCTGGTCATGGGCGGATTTTGCCCTCGCAGCCATCCCAGAACCCGGTACAACAGCACCGCCCCCAGGCAGCTCAGAGCCACCGCATGGGCATAGCTCAGCCCGAACTGATGGCTGAGCCAGAGTACGCCCACACACACCGCCAGAATCAGGCCACCAAACCGCAGCCAACTGCCCGCGCCGGCACCAGTACCGCCCTGCTCGGTGTTTTCCAGCGGTTCCGGTTCACGCCAGCGTAATCCCGCCAGCAGCATCAACACAGAAAACGGCACGGCCAGGGACAACAGTGACAACAGGCTCACCTGTGGCAGCAGCGTCAGGGTGAGCACCACCGAGATAGACAGGGGCGAGAACGAGGGTGCCACGCCGAACCCCCGCAAAACAGCCCGTGTGGCATTGCGGGTAGATTCGGAATCGCCATTGCGACGAATACGCTCCCCTACCAGGCTGCCCACCACAGCGACCGAACCAAAGTTCAGGGGAATGGATACCAGCGCGGTACCGAAGGCCAGGCTCAGATAACGGGTCAGCGGCTTGCCACCAAACAGGCTGGAAGAAATCTGTTGCAGGTCCTGTGTGCGGGCCAGCACGTTCGACAACAGCATCACCGCCAGCATCAGGCCCGCCAGGCGGGTCATGTTGCCGACGGCGGTTACGATCAGCGCCGGGTCGTAGCCCAGGGCAAAGATCAGCATGGCCAGGGCCACCACAAACACCGCCCGGGGCACGTTACGCATGTCCTGCCAACCCAGAAGTATCGCCATACCAGCCGCCGCAGCACCCAGCAACGGCATACCGGGCAGCACCGAAAGCACGGCCGCAGTCAGGGCAAGGTAGGCAAAGGCCGAACGCAATCCGGTAGGCAAGGGGGTGTCCTTATTCGAACAACAGGAAGCCGTTATCGTAAGGATGCTAAGGGCCCTTGCCTATCAGCATTTGTGATAACACAGCCCTGAGCTATGCCGGGGAGGAAATCCACAGGGTTGATCGGTGCGTAGTTTTAACGGAGAGTAAGATCTATATAAATTCACGACATAAGAAAAAAGGATGATCCATCATGCAGTCCGGATGGAAATTCACCCTCGGCCTGTCCGCCGTTTTAATGATGGTGGGCGGGTGCAGCGAGCAGCAGGAAACGCCCGCCCAAAGCACCGGGCTCAAGCCGCCCTCGGAAACCGGTATTCTGAAGGTCGCCACCCGAAACGGCTCGACCACCTATTACCTTGACCGGCACGAGAACCCTGTCGGCCCCGAGTACGCCCTGGTCTCCGACTACGCCCAGGCCCGTGGCTGGGAGGTGGAATGGACCATGCTGGACTCCACCGCCGATGTGCTCGCCGCCCTGGAAGCCGGTACTACCCACCTGGCGGCCTCCGGCCTGACCCACCTGCACAGCCGCAACGAGCTGTTCACGCCGGGGCCGGCCCACACCGAGATCACCGAGCAACTGGTCTGCCACCGTGACGATCGCCCCCTGCCCCGCAAACCTGAAGACATTCAGGGAATCGATATTGCGGTCACCGCCGGCTCCAGCTATGTGGACACACTGAACGAACTGGCCGGACAGCATCCGGAGATTGAATTCCGGGAAGACAGCGAGCGCACCACCGAGGTGATCCTGGCCGAAGTGGCAGACAGGAATGTGGGCTGCACCGTGGCAGACTCCAACATTGTGCAGGGGATGCGCCGGCACTTCCCGCACCTGGAAGTGGCCATGAACCTGACCGAAGGGCGCAATCTGGGCTGGTACCTGCCCGCCGGCTCAGACGAGTTGGCAGCAGACGCCCGGGAGTGGATGAACAGCAAGGACGGTGACGAAGCCCTGGGCCGGATGGAAAACCTCTACTACGCCTATATCGGCGACTTCGACTTTGTCGACTTGCGGGCCCTGAACCGGCGGATTGAAGACCGGCTGCCGAACTACATCGACCTGTTCCGGGCGGCCGAGCAGAAAACCGGCATACCGGCCGACCTGCTGGCAGCGCTTTCCTACCAGGAATCCCACTGGAACCCGAAAGCCAGGTCGCCCACCGGCGTGCGGGGCATCATGATGCTGACCCTGAATACCGCAAAATCCCTGGGGGTGACCAACCGGCTGGACCCGGTTGCTTCCATTGACGGCGGTGCCCGCTACCTGGCCGACCGCCATCGCCGCCTGCCGGAAACCATCCCGGAGCCGGACCGCACCTTCCTGGCCCTGGCCAGCTACAACATCGGCCGCGGCCACCTGCTGGATGCCCGGCAACTGGCACGGGACCTGGGCAAGAACCCGGATTCCTGGGAAGACATGGAGAAAGTACTGCCCCTGAAAGCCGACAAACGCTACTACCCCAGCACCCGCTATGGCTACGCCCGGGGTTACGAACCGGTGCACTACGTGCAGCGTATCCGCAACTACCGGGACATTATCCGGCCAGCGTTCCAGTAACTCAGGAGCCGAACAGGGCCGAGCGCAGGGGCCGCAGGAAACCGGTACTCTGGGACTGTCCGGCCAGGCTGCGTTGGCCGTCGAATTCCAGGTAGCCATCTTCGATGGGCTCGAAGCGCAGGATCTTCACATCGGTGAGGTAATCCTGCGAAGCCTTCCAGGGGCCATGGGTGCCCTGGCGGGGCAGCCGGTCTTCTGCACGCTTGATGTAGCCGGCGTCCAGCGAACCCAGAATGGTTTCGTCACCACGGCTGTTTTCGGTGTCCCGGGGCACCGCCACCTCATAACCCTTGCGATCCATATGGTTGATCAGCCGGCACAGGTACTCGCTGGCGATATCCGCTTTCAGGGTCCAGGAGATGTTGGTGTAGCCGAAGATCATGCCGGCGTTGGGCACCCCTTCCACCATCACGTTCTTGTAGATCACCTTGTCTTTGAGCACCACCTCCCGGCCATCAACCCGGGGTTTGATGCCACCCAGCATCTGGATATCCAGGCCGGTGGCCGGAACGATGATGTCGGCTTCCAGTTCCTCGCCGGATTTCAGGCGAATACCGGTTTTGGTAAAGCCCTCGATATGATCGGTTTTGATCGACGCGGTGCCGGCCTTGATGGCCTCGAACAAGTCGCCGTCTTTCACCACGCACAGGCGCTGGTCCCAGGGGTTGTAGTCCGGGCTGAAGTGGCGCATGTCAGCCTTGCCATTCAGCTGGCGCTTGATGATCGACAGGAACAGGCGGCGCATGGCTTTCGGGCTCTTGCGGGAGCGCTCGAACAAAAACCGGGAAATGGAAATATTCCGGGCCCGGGTCAGCCGGTAGGCGGTCTTGGCCGGCAGTACTTTCTGCATGGCCAGGGTGATTTTATCGGTTGACGGCAGCGGCATCAGGTACGTGGGCGAGCGCTGCAGCATGGTTACATGGGCCGCTTTCTCCGCCATGGTCGGCACCAGGGTAATGGCCGTGGCGCCACTGCCGATCACCACCACTTTCTTGCCGGTGTAGTCCAGGTTTTCCGGCCAGTGCTGGGGGTGCACAACCTGGCCCTTGAAGTCGCTCTCGCCGGGGAAATCCGGTTTGTAGCCCTGGTCATAGTTGTAGTAACCGGTACAACCCACCAGGAAGTTAGCGGTGTAGGTTTCCTGGTCGCCGGTCTGTTCATTCTCGGCGGTCACTGTCCAGCACTTATCTGCGCTGGACCACTCGGCGGTTTTTACCGCCACACTGTACCGGATGTGCTTTTCGACATCGTTTTCCTTCGCGGTTTCCGCCACATAACGCTTGATGGATGCGCCATCGGCCAGCACCTTGCCGCCGGTCCAGGGCCGGAAGTTATAGCCGAAGGTGAACATGTCAGAATCCGAACGGATGCCGGGATAGCGGAACAGGTCCCAGGTACCGCCCATGGCCTGGCGGCGCTCCAGGATGGCAAAGCGCTTGCCGGGGCATTCCCGTTTCAGATGGCAGGCCATGCCGATGCCGGATACCCCGGCGCCGATGATAAGGACATCGTAGTGTTGTTGGCTCATGCGGAGGTCTCCCGGGCGTTATCTTTCTTGTTGAATAACGCCCACGTTACGTCCGCAAGCGGCCTATGCAATTGGCCTGACAACCCCCATGAAGCCGTATACAGGGCCAAACCACCCGCACACTTCCGGCCGGAACCTGCTTGTCTCACGGTTTTAACCCCGGATACTTCTTCTGCAACCGGTACAGCCGGACGATGGTAATGATGTTGGTAACCAGCACCATGCCCTCGGCCAGAATGCCGCCCACCGAGCCGATCACGATGTTGTTGAGCATCCACGCCAGGGCGGCCAGGCCAAGCACAATGCGAAGCGGTATCCCCCGGAGCATGAACATACCCACGGTGCCCAGAGTGGCGGCGGTCAGGGGGAACACATCGGTGGCGGTTTTCCAGGTGGCCCAGGCCACCAGCAGATTCACGGCGAGTATGCCGGCCATGATTTTCCAGTTGCCCTGGTAACGGCGCGCCAGGGCGATACGCAGGATGACCAACACCGTCAGGGCGGCAGCGGTCCAGCTCTGGAAGAAGGCAAACATCAGGGCGAAGGCGACATTGGCAGAGATCAGCAGCACCATCAGCCGGTCGTCATTCTTGTTGGCAAAGCCGGCAATACAGAAAGCCAGGGCCACCAGGCCCGCCAGCTGGCCAAGCAGTTGTGCCAATGTCATGCCTGCGATCAGATCTGCCATCGCGCCCTCGTCGTCAAAACCACCAGACTGCCATATTTGCCGGCGCTGAACCACGCAGTTGGTGGTGCCTGCGAGCAATACCTTTGGTACAAAATGCCATTGCCCTTAGTTTGCTAATCAGGCCATCATCGTTTGATCATGCGCACACCCTGGAATCCGGACATGGACAATTACCTCAAAGCCACGCCCTTCTTCGACTACAACCACCCCGCAGTTAGCGCCTGGCTCCAGGAGCAGCTGGCCGGTGTTCCGGATGACCCGGTAGAGCAAATGAAGGCGCTGTACCTGGCGGTGCGTGACGGCATCCCGTACAACCCCTATGTGTTCCGGGCAGAACCCCACACCCTGTCCGCCAGCTATGCCCTGGAATTCGGCGAAACCTACTGCATCCCCAAAGCCGTTCTTCTGGGCGCGGCCGCGCGGGCCCTGGGCATCCCCAGCCGTCTGGGCCTGGCCGATGTTCGCAACCACCTGTCCAGCCCCAAACTGATTGAATGGCTGCAGTCGGATGGGTTTCGCATGCACGGGTTTATCGAGCTGTACCTGAACGGCCGCTGGGTGAAGGCCACGCCAGCATTCAACCAGCAGCTGTGCCAGATGATGAAGGTAGACCCGCTGGAGTTCGACGGCGTGAACGACTCGGTGTTCCAGGAGTTCACCGAGGATGGCCACGCCCATATGGAATACATCAACGACCACGGAGTGTTCGACGACGTGCCCTTTGACTTTATTCTGGCAGGCCTGCAGGCGGCCTACGGCCACCTGTTCACCCCGCAGGGCGAGGCTGGCCTGGTAAGCGGTAGCCTGGAGCAGGATATGGCGGGCGGCTCGTAAGCCCATAAAAAAACCGGTATCCACATCCCGCAGATACCGGTTTCAGGGGTCAGCCTGAGGCTGTCAGGCTTGGGTAAACTTACTGCGCAGAGTTGCGGATCAGGAAGTCAAAGGCACTCAGGGAAGCCTTGGCACCTTCACCCATAGAGATCACGATCTGCTTGTAGGGCACCGTGGTGGCATCGCCGGCCGCGAACACACCCGGAATGGATGTTTCGTTACGGTCGTTGACGATGATCTCGCCGTGCTGGCTCAGCTCGATATCACCCTTCAACCACTCGGTGTTCGGCACCAGGCCGATCTGCACGAAGATACCTTCCAGCTCGATGTGGTGCGCCTCGCCGGTGGTGCGGTCGGTATAGTTCAGGCCGCTTACCCGGCCGTTCTCGCCCACTACCTCGGTGGTCTGGCCAGAAGTGATGATCTTCACGTTGTCCAGGCTGCGCAGTTTCTTCTGCAGCACTTCGTCTGCACGCATCTGGTCGCCAAACTCGATCAGGGTAACGTGGCCAACAATACCGGCCAGGTCGATGGCAGCTTCCACGCCGGAGTTACCGCCACCGATTACCGCCACGCGCTTGCCTTTGAACAGCGGGCCGTCGCAGTGCGGGCAGTAGGCCACGCCCTTGTTACGGTACTCTTCTTCACCCGGCACACCCATCTGGCGCCAGCGGGCACCGGTGGACAGAATGAGGGTACGGGACTTCAAAGAAGCACCATTGGCCAGCTTCACTTCGTGCAGGCCGCCCGGCTGCGCTGCCGGAATCAGCTTCTCGGCGCGCTGCATGTTCATGATGTCGACTTCATATTCGTTAACGTGCTGCTCCATGGCAGAGACCAGCTTCGGGCCTTCGGTGTAAGGCACGGAAATCAGGTTCTCGATACCCATGGTATCGCTCACCTGGCCACCGAAACGCTCGGCCGCAATACCGGTGGAAATTCCCTTACGGGCCGCGTAGATCGCCGCCGCAGCGCCAGCCGGGCCACCACCGATGACCAGAACTTCAAAGTCGTCTTTCTGGTTCAGCTTCTCGGCCTCTTTCTCGGCAGAGTTGGTGTCCAGCTTGGCTACGATTTCTTCCAGCGTCATGCGGCCCTGGCCCCAGGGCTGGCCGTTCAGGTAAACACTGGGTACCGCCATCACTTCACGCTGCTCAACTTCGTCCTGGAACAGGGCACCGTCGATGGAGGTGTGCTTCACCTTCGGGTTCAACACACTCATCAGGTTCAGGGCCTGTACCACGTCCGGACAGTTCTGGCAGGACAGGGAGAAGTAGGTTTCGAACTCGAACTCGCCGTCCAGCTCCTGGATCTGCTCGATCAGCTCCTGTGACGTCTTGGACGGGTGACCGCCTACCTGCAGCAGCGCCAGTACCAGTGAGGTGAACTCGTGGCCCATGGGGATACCGGCGAAACGTACGCCAATATCGGAACCAATCCGGTTGATCGCGAAAGACGGGCGACGCACGTCGGTTGATTCTTCCGTGCGCAGGCTGATCTTGGAGGACATCGGCTCCAGTTCTTCCAACAGCTCTTTCAGCTCCTGGGACTTCTTGCTGTCGTCATAGGCTGCCACCAGCTCGATCGGCTGCTGCAGCTTTTCCATGTACGCCTGGAGCTGTTGCTTGATGTTTGCATCCAACATTTAGGGGGTCTCCTTGATATCTGTCGTAGCCAAGTGGCTGAATTCAAAGTGAATCGTTAAAAGAAGTTGTATGTACGATACGGCCCTGCAATACAAAGCTCAAATTAATTGATGCAAAATGATTAATAGGGCAGAGCTATAGTATGCGCGTTAACCCATCCCCACTCTGAACCCCGGCCACCACAGCCGCTCGAATACCTCAAGCTTCACTTCAACCGTAGACGATATCGGAAGCCCAGGGCATGACCGGTGGCAAGATTGCGGGTTTTGCGGCCACCACAACGCAAAAACCCCGGCAGGGCCGGGGTTTTCGGAGGATCGAGGCCTGCGAACAGGCCCATTTCCCGTCAGTTTTTCTGTGGAAGAAAAACTTAGATCTTGCCAACCAGGTCCAGAGACGGAGCCAGTGTTTCTTCGCCTTCTTTCCACTTGGCCGGGCAAACTTCGCCAGGATGGTTGCGAACGTACTGGGCAGCTTTAACCTTGCGCAGCAGGTCGTCTGCGTCACGGCCGATGCCTTCAGCAGTGATTTCCATGGCCTGGATAACGCCATCCGGATCGATCAGGAAAGTAGCACGGTCTGCCAGGCCCTGGCCTTCACGCATAACACCGAAGTTGTTGGTGATGGTGCCAGTCTGGTCGCCTACCATGTAGTACTGGATCTTGCCGATGGTGTCGGAAGTATCGTGCCATGCTTTGTGGGTGAAGTGAGTGTCGGTAGACACGGAGAACACTTCAACGCCCAGCTTCTGCAGCTCTTCGTACTTGTCAGCTACGTCGCCCAGCTCGGTCGGGCAAACGAAGGTGAAGTCAGCCGGGTAGAAGAAGAATACAGACCACTTACCTTTCACGTCTGCTTCGGAGATTTCTACAAACTCGCCCTGCTTGAATGCGGTAGCGTTGAACGGTTTGATTTCGCTGTTGATAATACCCATCTCAGAATAGCTCCTGTTGATAGTTTGGGTTGATGGCTAAGGATCGGTGCAAAGAATACTGCTTTTGCCAATTCGGTAAAAATTGATTATTTCCAACCTGGGGATAGGCTGAGCCTATCCTGATAAAACCCTGCCTCTCGGCCCGCAGCGGTACGGCGTTATCCCGATGCCTAACCAGATATGGGGCCTCGCCCCGCCGTTTCAATCCTGTGGAAAACCAGTATGTGTTGTTCCGGTGACGGTTTGATGGTGGCAGTAACCCCCGGATTCACTAGGCATAAATATAAAAAAGGTACTCCTGCCCGTTCTTCACCGGATCCTGGGCAAAGGTATAACCGTGGGCGATGGCTTCTTCCGGCACATTCCGGAACGAGCCCGGGCAATCGGTGATCACCTGCAACAGCTCGCCCTTGTTCATGCCTTCCAGTGCTTCCAGGGTGTAAATCACCGGATAGGGGCAGGATTCGCCCCGCAGATCCAGCGTGAAGTCTGCCTCTTTCATGGCTTCCATATTATGCAATGCCCCTTTTCAACTCGAAATTGCGGTGGTAGCTCTTTTCCCGGTACACGGTCA
>NZ_DFLY01000014.1:38240-43659 GCF_002375525.1 Marinobacter sp. UBA3607
GTGGCGATCAGGTTGACCTTGTCACCACCTTGCACCAGCACATCATAGATGCCGAGGTTATCCCAGCCATAGGCCAGTACCGTAGCACCGATCACGTTGCCGGCAAATACCGGCAGGAACAGCACCTGACCTTCCATCAGCCGGTACATCATGCCGGTTTCACAACCCGAGGCCATTACAATACCCAGGCCGAATAAGACACCACCCACCAGGGTGCTGAGCGCCGCAATCTGGGTGATGGGCGTGAGGTCATAGACAGAAATGACGACGAAGGTGATCACCGAACTGGCCGCCATCCCGATAATGATGGCCTTGGTCATCAGGCTGCGCCCGACCAGGAACAGATCCCGGAAGGCGGAGGTAAAGCAGATCTGGCCGCGCTCAATCAGCACACCGAAAGCCAGGCCAAACAGCGCACCCAGGCCGAGCAGCTTCTGTCCGGTAGAGAACAGGTACACCACAAAGCCCAGATAAACGAGGGCAATAGCACCACCCACATAAGGCTGGATAACCCGGGTTTTGGCAACGGAAGGTTTACCGGCACCCCGGTAAAGAAGGCCGCCAGGTTGCACCCCAGCGCCAGGCGGGCACCAAAACCGGAATAATGCCGCCGACAAAGCCCTGCACATAGCGGCGCTTCTGTTGTGGCAGCCGAACCTTGAAGCTGTTACTCAGCAGCACCATCATCAGCGCCCCGATAAACATACCCCAGACAATGAAGCGGAAGTCCTTTTGGTCTTGGGCTTGATTGGCGAGCATTCTACTAGGATACGACTGATTAGCTACGACAGCTTTGCTCGAAAGGTTACGGAGCCGCGCCGCGCTGGAACATGGGCGCTCTGCAGCCGATTGTTAAATCCTTTGGCGTACGATATCTTGACCATGTTCAACATTCTGTACAGGAGTAGCCTTATGGATGCCATTAGCTATACAGCCGCCAGAACCAATCTAGCAAAAACCATGGAGCAGGTCTGTGAAGACCACTCCCCTGTAATCATCACCCGGAGCAAGTCGCCGTCAGTGGTAATGATCTCTCTGGAGGACTACGAGGCGCTGCAAGAAACGGCATACCTTCTGCGCGCACCAAAAAACGCACGGCGTTTGCTGGAATCCGTTGCGGAGCTGGAGCAAGGCGGTGGTCAGGAAAAGGAACTTCTTGAATGAAACTCATCTTCTCCGAGAACGCCTGGGAAGACTATCTGTACTGGCAGAAAACCGACAAAAAGATTCTTAACCGAATCAACAAGCTGATAAAAGAGACCAAGCGAGAACCGTTCGAAGGTGTTGGCAAACCAGAGCCCCTCAAACACAGCCTCGCCGGTTACTGGTCTCGCCGGATCAACGACGAACACCGAATAGTTTACAAAGTCACGGATGACGCTTTGCTAATCGCCCAACTCCGGTATCACTACTGATTTCACGCCCGGCTCATGCGCCGGTTGGGAGCCGCGAAGCGGCGGAAACTCAGTCGCTGTGCAGCCGATTGTTATGTTTTCCCCGAAGTGCTAGATTGTGTATAGAAACCGAAAACCATACACATAGGTGCACCGTGAGAACGAACATTGTCATTGACGACCAGTTGATGGCCGAAGCCCTCAAAGCTTCCGGCTGCGAAACCAAGAAAGAGGCCGTTGAGCAAGGCCTGAAACTTCTGGTCCAGTTGAGTAAGCAGCAGGAAATTCGAAAACTGCGCGGCAAGGTCAAGTGGGAAGGCGACCTGAATGAAATGCGGAGCGCCGGATGATACTGGTGGATACCAGCGTCTGGATTGACTATTTCAACGGATTCACTAACCCACATACTGACCTGTTGGATGCCTCGATAGTCCAAGGATCTGTCGCTATCGGGGACCTCATATTTCTGGAAATCCTGCAAGGCATCCGCAACGACAAACAATATCGTCAGACCAAACAAAGCCTGATGGCGCTGGATCAGTATGAAATGTTTGGCAAAGATATGGCAGCCAAGTGTGCCGACAATTATCGAGCGCTTCGTAAAAAGGGCATCACGATCAGAAAGACTGCCGATGTGATCATCGCGACATTTTGCATAGAGAAGGAGCTACCCCTGTTGTTCCTGGATCGCAACTTTATCCCTTTTGTTGATCACCTTGGGCTTGAGCCTGCCCTGAGAGAAACATAACGCCCTGGCTTTGACTGGGACGAAGGTAACTCCCGCAAGAATGCGGAGAAACACGGCGTAAACCAGTCTGAAGCGGAAGAAATTTTCTTTAATGAGCCGCTTCTGGTGCTGGAAGACTCCAAACACAGCCAGACCGAGGCCCGTTTTCATGCCCTTGGTGAAACTGATGATGAGAGATTACTCCACATCACGTTCACACTAAGGCAGAACGGTACACTGATTCGGGTGATTTCCGCTCGCGACATGCACCGAAAAGAGAGGGCCGTTTATGAGCAAACCAAAAAAGATGCCTGAGTTCAAAACTGAAGCAGAAGAACGGGAATTCTGGGAAACCCACGATTCTACCGATTATCTGGACTGGAGCCAGGCCAAGCCGGCATCTTTCCCGAAGCTGAAACCCTCAACCAAGACCATCTCACTCCGGTTGCCGGAAACGCTGCTTGATCGGATCAAAATCGAAGCCAACAAGCGGGACATGCCTTATCAATCGCTGATCAAGGCTTGGCTTGCAGATGATGTAAACGACAGCCGTCGGACCTGAGGTGCTAACGCTGAAGCGCACCGGTGGCTTTGTCGCAGCGCAGCGGAGACAAAGGCATCCGAGTGACGCGCCTGGTTAAATTACTACCGCTCACCTTCAAGGCCATGCCATACCCGGAGAATGATGATGGCACTGGGATGGAGCGAATATCGAACGACATATTTCCCGAAAACCATATCTCGAACAGAGTCAGGCACCGGTGCCATTTCAACTGGTGTGCCCATCTTGGGAAAATCAGGAAGCAATTCGATTTTGCCAACCAGTTCGGTGGCGATCCGGGCTGCCGCCGATGGATTGTGGACTGCAATGAACTCCCTGAGGCGCTGTAAATCTTCAATGGCTTCGTCCGTGTAAACCAGTTTCACTTACCTGACCTCGGTGCATCCTGCTCGTTGTCGGTTCCCCAACTATTAAGCCAGCTGTGAACCTCGCGGGCATCAACAACCTTGCCTTGTGCAGCGGACTCCATTGCTTCTAAGGTCTGTTTCCAGCGCTCTTGCTCCAGCTGCTGCTTTTCTATGTACTCCGATAATGCTTGGTTAATTACCCAACCTTTGCTCCGGTGCAACCTGCCAGCAATTGCTTCCAGGTGCTGTTCAACTTCTGCTTGAAGGCGAACCGTGGTGACGCTCATGACTATACCCTCGAGTTTGGCTACTACAATGTATTACAACATAGTCTACGGGGGTGCGGCAAAAAATTTAACGTTGGCCATCACGCGCTTGTCGCGTGCATGGTTTTGTTAGCTTATTCTTTAGACTTAGGGGCTAGCTTATGAATATTTGAAAGTAGCCCGTTTAGTTGGCCAATACCTATGACATCCTCTTTATTCTTAGTTTCAGTTTTTGTAGAGGGAGATGTAAATATGACCTTAGATGCTTCTGAGAGAATTTGGTCTTTCACCCCATCTTCTACCGCGAGACTTCCATAATTCGGTAAAGAAGTGGCAACCGCTGCTTTGTGCGCATATTCTTCTTCCAAATCTCTTTCTTTCTTATATTGAAGGAAAGAAAATGCAAATATCGAATAGATAGGCAATAAAGCTCCAACTCTTAGTCCAATCGTTGACCATACGACACCATCAACGCCATTTTTGCTATTTCCAATTGCTGCAAGAACTACTTCAGAACTAAAAATTCCCACGATTGACCATACTATGACAATAGTGGCTATTAAACTAACTGCAGCCATTATTGAGGACGCCCAAAACCAGCGGTTCTGATTAATGTGTAGAGCATCCTTGCGATCAGCAAAAGATTTTGACAATGATCCAGCAACTGCTGGCTCTATTAGACTACTAACACTCTTTTTAAGTGCCTCAATATCTCCCCTATTAGACAGAAGCTTTGTAATCTCATCATCTATTAGTTTTGAGCGTTCTTCGAGATCTTTACCAACAACAGCTTCATAGCGGAACCCCCATTGCTGTATATGAGTTCGAAGATTCTCAACGTGTTGGAATGCATTCTGAAATTGACCTTGTGCTCTGTTTGCAACAAAAGCGTTTAAGTGTTGATGCGCGGCATTTAATTGCGAATTAAGTCCATGTAATAAATTAAAAGGCGCTTTCTCCAATACCTCGTTATCATATATGCCAGCTAACACTGAGAGCAGATCAGCATAAGATTCAGAAAAATCACTAAAGTCCAATCCATTCCAAGGCTGAAGCCCGCCCGGATCCTTTAGGAGCGTCGCTTGGTCTAGATTTTTAATATTTTCGTAAACCAGCTTTCCTTGATTAATAAGTGCATCTCTGCTCACGAATTCTCCTTTTGTGTAAAGCTAACGCTGAGGTAACCGGCGCCGGAGCGCCAGCGGAGGGAACCAAAAGCGGTACGCTTTTGGCGTCCGGTTGACCGTATGGTTATGGCTCAACCAGCCAAACTCCGCTGGAAAACACAGCTTTAGTGGCAATGATAAGGCTGTGAGCCTGCGTGACAGCATTGCCCAGGTGGGCTGTCTTTCCGGCAACCGCCACCATGAGCGAACGCCGTCGACGCGAACACAACAAGAACCAAACTTAGCATTATTTTTTTCATGGTCATTCTCCAGGATTGAGGTGCTAGCGCACCGTGCAACCTCCATGTTCATTGCCCTCCAACTATCTTGGCACAACCCAGAAAATGTAGACGAAATGTACGTAAAGCGCCATAACGCCCGCATTTGCGGCTGGTTTAGAGCGCAGCGGAAAGCCAGTCCGACAACATGCGTTTGTTATAACTGTATTTCAATTAAGAGCCGTATTTATAAAATATTTGTATGCCACAGGTTTCAATTGAAAACGCTAGCAACTGAGAGAATGAGACATTAGAGCAATTAGATACTCCTGCGGCCTTGCATAGTGATTCTTCGAGAGTTGGGTTATAGCAACTAACTCCTGCTCCTTTACAAATACCTTCACCCAAGCTTGATACAAGAGAACAACTAGAACCACCTCCGGCCTTACAGATGCCTTCTCCCATTTTGCTTGTTAAGGAACAACTACTTCCTCCACCTGCTTTACAAATACCTTCACCGACACTGCTTACTAATGAGCAGCTTGAACCATTACCTGCTTTACAGATTCCTTCGCCAACGCTAGAAACAAGAGAGCAACTTGAGCCACCGCCAGCCTTACAAATTCCTTCACCTGGATTACTGACCAGCGAACAACTAGAGCCACCCCCGGCCTTACAGATGCCTTCACCAATATTACTTACGAGCGAACAACTTGAACGTAAGCGCCATTAAACCGAC
>NZ_DFLY01000013.1:0-362 GCF_002375525.1 Marinobacter sp. UBA3607
ACTTCACAGGCGAACCGGGCGTGTCCCGCCCTTAAAATATTGATCGCGCCAACCGTGTCGGCGTTTTCCTTAAAGCCGCAATCCACGCAGTGGAACTGGGCCTGGGTTTGGCGGTTCTCTGCCGACACATGACCGCAGGCCGGACAGGTTCGACTGGTGTTGCGGGGTGGTACCGCCACCAACCACCCGCCGCTCCATTGGAGCTTGTAGTCCAGTTGGCGCCGGAACTCGAACCAGCCCTGATCCAGAATGCTCCGGTTCAGACCGGATTTGGCCCGGACGTTGCGCCCGGGTTGATCGAGCGTGCCGGCCGCTGACGCCGACATATTCCGCACCTTTAAGTCCTCGATACACACCATCGC
>NZ_DFLY01000013.1:471-14868 GCF_002375525.1 Marinobacter sp. UBA3607
AAGTCCTCGATACACACCATCGCGTGGTTTTGGCTTATGGCGGTCGTGGCTTTGTGGAGGTAGTCGCGGCGGGCGTTGCCGATCTGGGCGTGAATCCGCTGGACTCTGGCTTTCGCTTTCTTCCAGTTGTTGCTGAATTTGGTTTTTCGACTCAAAGCCCGCTGCGCCTTGCGCAGTCGAGCCTGGTGCTTCTTAAAGCTGTTAAGGGGTTTCAGGTGATCCTCGCCCTCAAACGCCAGCAAGGGACGATCAAAGGCGGCAAAGCGAGCCACACCTAGATCAATGCCAATGGCATCGCCCTTGGGGGTCGGCGTTTCCACTTCTCGCTCAGTCTGGATGCTGACAAACCACTTGCCGCCCGACTGACTCACGGTGACGTTTTTCACCGTGCCCAGAACCTCGCGGCTGTTGCGGTATCGCACCCATCCGAGCTTCGGCAGAAACAGGCGATTGTTCGCCTGGTCGAGCTTGCAGCCTTGAGGGTAGCGAAAGCTGTCGGAAACACCCTTCTTCTTGAAGCGGGGAAATTCCGCCCGCTTGGCGAAAAAGTTGGTGTAGGCCCGATCCAGATCCTTCAAGCTTTGCTGCAATGCCTGCGAAGGGGTTTCAGCTAACCATTCGGTTGCACTATCCAGCTTCCACTGGGTTAGCTCTTTGCATAAACCCGCATAGCTCAGCTTCTTCTCACCTTGCTCATAGCGCTCCTTTTGCAGCGCCAATGCCTTGTTAAACACGAACCGGCAGGAGCCAGCGAAACGGCGCATGAGGCGCTGTTGCTGACCATCGGGCCGGAGTTCGTATTTAAAGGCTTGCAGGCGTTTCATAACCCCACTATAGTTTGGTCTATGACACAAATCAACGATATCAGAACAGGTCGGCATTGCGTTTTTGTGATGCACGTTCATTTGGTCTTTGTCGCCAAATACCGAAAAACCGTGTTCGACAAGGATGCGATCGAGCGCCTGCGGGAGTTGTTCGAAAAGATCTGTGCCGGCTTTGATGCTGAGCTGAAAGAAATGGATGGGGAGGGCGATCACGTTCACCTGCTGGTGAACTATCCGCCCAAGGTGGCGGTATCATCGCTGGTGAACAGTCTGAAAGGCGCGTCCAGTCGCGTACTGCGCAAAGAGCGGCCTGATATCGCCTCACGGTTCTATTACAAAGGCGTGCTCTGGTCTCCGTCCTACTTTGCGTCCAGTTGTGGTGGGGCGCCGATAGAGATCATTCGCCAATATATCGAGCAGCAACAAACACCGCACTAACCGACCAATGGAGCGGCGACGCCGCTCTCACCTTATATCCCCGCCATGAATGACCGGGCTTTACGGTGTGTTGGGTAAGCAAAAGGCCGGAGGGAGTTATCCCGTCCGGCCTTTTTTGTGCCAGCTTGCCAGGCAGCCATTCAGAAAGCGGACTTTAAACCGGACATTTAACGCCTAAAAAGCAGCTCTTTCCTGCGACCGACTCACACCAAAGCCTTTATTTATGGGCGCTCACTGTGGCATTGTGGAGCTTTCAAAGCGGAAATTAAACCGGACACTCTCGCTCAAGTGCTATCAGAATATACCAAGGACTGTGTATGACTTCATTTATGGACCTGGCCCCGTTCGTACCGCAGGAAGAGGCGTTGATTAAGTACGAGCTTCTCGACCTTGCCAGCACACTGAACCGTGAAGCCGCCAAACTGACCGGCCGGCTTGCTTGATCTTGGCGGTATGCAGAAACGCATTCGCAGTTATGTTCAGGCGAGAAATGAAGGCCGGATTCCGGGCGTTGACGGAGCACTGAAACCGGAAGCTTCACAGATTCTGTTCCAGGCCTTCATTCAGGGCGCGCTCGAACGCTCCACCACACTCGAAATGACCGGAGCTTCCGAAAGCCGTACAGCACGAAGGCTCATCAAGCAGTTGAAAGACGATGGGCTGTTGAGTGAAACCAGCAGTCGATCCCCTCTGAAACGGGAAATCCCGGAACATGCGGAACCTTACTACTTCCCGCAGCTTGCTCCCGGTATCTGACTATCGATCAAAGGACAAAAGAGCCACAGACCCTACTGGGCCCGGGAAAACAGATGGGTAACGTTACTCAGCCCGCTGGCCAGCTTGCCCTTCTCAGCCTGCTTCTTGCGGCCCTTGGCCACGTACAGCGGTAACAGCTCGCCATACAGGCTGGTGGAGATGGTGCGCTGTTCGTCTTCCAGGCGATCCCGACGCAGCTTGATGCCGTATTTCGCCAGTTTCGGTTCCAGCTCATCGGCCCGGCTGAGCAGGTCCCGCCTGGTCATCTGGTAGGCGTGTTCGCACACCATGCGGCGGCTCTGGAAGCTGAAGACGTTGGAGAAGAACAGCTTGGCGTCGTCCCGGGTAGGCTCGAACAGCAGGATGTCTTTGTCCGGGTAATCCCGGGCGTATTGGGCAATGCCCGACTGCATTCGCGAATAAACCATGGTGCGGAACATCTGGGACAGCAGGTTGGGCATGCCCGAGCGGGTGAGATCGCCCGGCTGCATGGTGCCGGCCCGCACGGCGGCGCTGGCATCGATGGGCACTTGCGGATTAACCGCCAGCACCAGGTCCGCACCATCCTCGAAAGCGACGGATGCATGCAGACCTTTTCTCAGGGTGCCGTCTACATAGTAACGGCCGTCTACGTCTACCGGCACATACAAGCCTGGAGACGCCGTGCTGGCCTGTACTGCCCTGGAAATGGGCACGTGGTCGAAACCCGGCGCTCCGAAACACACGGCTTCGGTGCTTTCTACATCTGCAGCCACCACATACAGCCGGTGCTTCAGTTGCCGGAAGTCGTTAGTGCGCCCCAGCATGGTGAACGCCCGGCGCAGGTAATCATGAAGACCTTCGTTGTCGAACAGCCCCGCCGGGGCCGCCTGGGCCAGGATGGTCATGGCTTCCAGCAGGCTCTGGTCGTAGGGATTGTTGACGAAACGGCTGATGGCGGTGGAGATCAGCTTCGGCACGGCCAGCAAGCGGTTACCGTATTCCCGGAGTGCCGGGCGGTAGAACACTTCCGGGTGGAAGGGGTGTACTTCGGCTTCGTTACGCACAAAGATCCGGCACAGCTGGGCGGTGGTCACCTGGTTGGCCAGGTTCGCAGCCACAAAGGAGCCGGAGTTCACGCCTACGTAGACATCCACATTGTTGAAGTCGAGGCCGTCCAGCGCTTCATCCAGGGCTCGCAGGGCACCGATCTCATAAATACCGCCCAGAGGCCCGCCCCCGCCAAGGGCGAGGCCGATCCTGGGTGTCGGCTTGAGTTCGGTTGAGTGTGTCATCGGCCATCCTTCTCAGGTACTGCTGCTGAATTTACGCCTCTAACCTAACAGCGGATTCTAGAGTGCGCACCCTATAAACGGGTTGGCTCAGGTTGCCGCCTGATCGGCCAGTGCCGCGGGTGAGGACTTGACCGGGCGCAAGTAACGGCCAAAGCCGGCATTACGAATGGCGAGGTCAACACAGCTTTTGATCACATGGGGAGAGTCCAGTAACAGCACGTCTTCCAGCAACCGGATGGCCCACTCCCTGTCGATGCTGCGAATCACTGATTTGACCTTGGGCAGGCTCGCAGCGTTCATAGACAGAGAGTCGTAACCCATGGCCATCAACAACAACGCGCCACCAGGATCGCCCGCCAGCTCACCACAGATGCCCACCGGCTTGCCAACAGAATGGGCATCCTGGGCGATACGCACCAACGCCTGAAGCACAGCCGGATGGTAAGAATGGTACAACTGGGCCACCCGGGGGTTGTTGCGATCCACCGCCAGCAGGTACTGGGTAAGGTCGTTCGAGCCTACCGACAGGAAATCGACGCGCTCGGCCAGTTCGCGAATCTGGTACACCGCAGCCGGCACTTCCACCATCACGCCCACCTTGGGCATGTGAATGTCGTAACCTTCTTCCCGAACCTCGTGATAGACCCGGTAAATCAGGTGCAGAGACTCCTCCACCTCGGAGATATTGCTGATCATAGGCAGCATGATCTGCAGATTGTTCAGGCCCTCGCTGGCCTTGAGCATGGCCCGCACCTGCACCAGGAAGATTTCCGGGTGGTCCAGGGTAACCCGGATGCCACGCCAGCCCAGGAACGGGTTTTCTTCCTGGATGGGAAAATAGGTCAGGGCCTTGTCGCCGCCGATGTCCAGGGTACGCATGGTCACCGGGTTGGGCGCGAAGGCTTCCAACTGCTCCCGATAGTATTCCCGCTGCTCCTGCTCGGATGGGAAGCGATCCTTGATCATAAACGGCACTTCGGTGCGGTACAGGCCAATACCTTCCGCACCATGGGAAAGCGACCGCAATACATCGGTCATCAGGCCGGTATTCACCAGCAACGCGACCCGGTGGCCGTCGGTGGTTTCACAGGGCTTGTCCCGCAGGGCTTCCAGGCCGCGAATCAGCTCGTTTTCTTCATCGCAAATAGCCTGGTAGAAGGCCCGCAGATCCGCCGAGGGCGAGGCGAAAATCTGCCCTTCGAAACCGTCGACAATCAGTTCCCTGCCATCCAGCTGGTTCACCGGAATGTCCACCAGGCCCATCACCGTGGGCACACCCATGGCCCGGGCCAGGATGGCCACGTGGGAGTTACTGGAGCCCTTTACAGATACCAGCCCCACAAGCTGGCCTTTGGGCACTTCCCCGAGCATGGCCGGAGTGATTTCGTCACTGACCAGTATCGTATGCTCGGGATATTCCAGATGCTTCTGCTCACCTTCCTGCAAATGTGACAGCAGGCGGCGGCCGAGATCCCGGATATCCACCACCCGCTCCTGCAGGTAGTGGTCGTCCATCATTTCAAAATGCCGGATGTACTGCTGAACCACCTGCTTAAGGGCGCCCTGAGCCCAGATGCCTTCGCGGATCTTGTTGACCACCTCGCCGGGCAGTGCTTCATCGCTGAGCATGCGCAGATACACGTCGAACAGTGCCTGCTCTTCCGGGCGCAGCTGGGACGCGAGCCGGTTCGCTACCCGTTCGATGTCTTCCCGTACTGCCTGCACGGCGGACTGGAACAGCGCCAGTTCCTGCTCGATCTCCTCGGTGGGCTTCTCGGGCACCAGATCCAGGTCTGCCACCGGGTACACAACTACGCCGGTGCCAATGGCCACGCCCGGAGCACCAGGCACGCCGTTGAAGCTGACGTCCTGGGTTTCTTCACCGGTAAGCGACAGGCCGCTGATCGCGCCCGTGGCTTCACTGTGGGCGATCACCCCGGCCAGTTGGGCTGATACGGTGACCAGGAATGCCTCTTCCCCTTCATCAAAGCACCGGGAGCTTTCCCGCTGCTGTACCACCAGCACGCCAAGTACGCGGCGGTGGTGGATAATGGGCACACCGAGGAAGGAACGGAATCGTTCCTCACCGGTTTCAGGAAAGTAGCGGTAGCGCGGATGGGAAGGCGCATCTTCAAGGTTGATAGGCTCCTCACGGGAGCCGACCAGGCCAACCAGGCCTTCGGAGTAGGCCAGGCTGACCTTGCTCACAGAATCCTTATAAAGGCCTTCGGTGGCCATCAGGATATAGCGGTTGGAGGCAGGGTCGAGCAGATAAACGGAGCAGACCTCGGTGTTCATAGCCTTCTGCACCCGCGATACGATGATATCCAGCGCCTCGTTCAGATCGCGGGCGCTGTTCACCTCTTGTACTAGACTTCGCAGGATGCTCAGCATGGAGTCAGTCCGTCATTTCTGATGTTCCTTCAACGCCGGTTCTGCTCACTCCGATGCCACTGTTCCATGTTATGGAACAGTCTGGGAGCCAGTTCTCTCAGCGCACGTCTGTATACTTCTCTCTTGAATGAGACCACCTGCCCCAACGGATACCAGTAGCTTACCCACTGCCAGCCGTCGAACTCCGGTGAATCCGTGCCATCCACGCGTACATGCGCGTCTGGCGATAACATCCTCAGCAGGAACCATTTCTGTTTTTGCCCCACACAAACGGGGTGCGAGTTGTGGCGTACCATCCTTCGCGGAAGACGGTATCGCAGCCAGCCCCGGGTGCAGCTGATGATTTCCACATCGCTGGCACTGAGGCCGATTTCCTCTCCAAGCTCCCGATACAGCGCGTCTTCCGGTGATTCATTGTGCTTGATACCACCCTGCGGAAACTGCCAGGAGTCCTGCCCTATTCGCCTTGCCCAGAGAACTTCTCCCCTGTGGTTGGCCAGAATGATTCCGACGTTGGGTCTGAAACCGTCTGAGTCGATCACGGCACAGTCCTCGTTAAAGTCGGCTGCCGGTTAATTTGTAACCGGCGGAAATTGTCCAAGTTGCTCTCATTCTTACAGAATCCCAAGAGTTCGGCAAACGGAGCCGTTGGCGGCAGGTCATGCTAGACTGTGCGCCTTGCTACGAAGCCTGTAACGATGGGAGGAAACGGCTTGACGCTCGCAATTTTTGATCTGGACAACACCCTGCTCAATGGTGACAGCGACCACGCATGGGGTGAGTTTCTGGTGGAAGAAGGCATGGTGGATGCCGAAGAGTACAAGCGGGCCAATGACCGCTTTTACGAGGAATACCTGAACGGCGAGCTGGACGTTTTCCACTATCAGCGCTTTGTACTGGCACCGTTAACCCGGCACAGCATGGATGAGCTGGAAAGCTGGCGCGAAGCCTTTATGGCCAAGAAAGTTCAGCCGATGATGCAAGACAAGGCCGCGAAACTGCTGGCAGAGCACCGCGAGCAGGGTCATACGCTGATGATCATCACCGCCACTAACCGATTTATTACCGAACCGATTGCCAAGTTACTGGGCGTAGACCACCTGATTGCTACGGAACCGGAGCTGGTAAACGGCAAGTTCACCGGCGAAGTGGCAGGTACGCCGAGCTTCCAGGAAGGCAAGGTGGTGCGGCTGAATGACTGGCTGGCCGCCCATAACGAGAGCCTGGACGGAGCCTGGTTCTACAGTGACTCCCACAACGACTTGCCGCTGTTGCGGAAGGTGGAGAATCCGGTGGCGGTGGACCCGGACCCGACGCTGGAGAAGACGGCTATCGAGAATGGCTGGCAGGTTATGTCGCTGCGGGGGTAAGGCTTAGTGCACCAACCCTGACGGATACAAAGGGGTCTGACCCTACGGGTCAGACCCCACCCTTCTCTACCGCCATTCTCCCCTGGCGGCAATCACAAAAACCCGGTAAGAGAGCGCACAAAGCACGACTTGATATAGTCGGTCTCCGGAATCCCCGGCACGATCGGATGATCAGGCGCCTGGTGGCCCTGCTCCAACAGCTGCACAAACCGGTCGATCTTGCGCCCGCTGCCCCGGATAATGTCGATCAGCTTTTCCTGGGACAAATGCATGGAACAAGACGCGGAAACCAGCAAGCCATCACGCTCCAGCAAACGTAGCCCCAGCTGGTTCAGCCTGGCATAGGCCTGCTCACCGGCTTTCTGGTCCCGGCGGCGGGGGATCAGTGCGGGCGGGTCCAGCACTACGATGTCGAACTTTTCTTTCTCGTCTGCCAGGGCTTTCAGGGCGTCGAAGGCATCGCCTTCGATGGTGTCCACATTCTCCAGCCCGTTCAGTTTGGCATTGTGATGCACCGCATCCACTGCCGATGAAGACGCGTCTACACAGGTCACCTGGGAGGCACCCGCACAAGCCGCTTGAATACCCCAACCACCCACGTAGCTGAACACATCCAGCACTTTCTTGCCGGGCGCATAGGCCTGAAGGCGCTGGCGGTTCATGCGGTGGTCGTAGAACCAGCCGGTTTTCTGGCCGCCAGCCAATGGCACTTCAAAGCGGGCGCCGTTTTCTTCTACCAGTACGGTGTCGGCTTCCGGGCCATGAGCAAATTCCACGTAGGTATCCAGACCTTCCACCTTGCGCATCTTGCCATCGTTTTTCAGCACGATAATGCGGGCATGGGCCAGGCGCTGAACGGCTCGTACGATGGCGTCTTTCATCTGCTCCATGCCAGCGGTGGAGATTTGCACCACCACCACGTCGTCAAAGCGGTCGACCACCAGGCCCGACAAGCCATCACTGTCGCCAAACACCCAACGGTAAAAAGGCTTATCAAACAAACGTTCCCGAAGACTCAACGCCGTCTCCATCCGGTCCGTCAGCCGCTTCGGTGTCATGCCATGATCCGCATCCCGGCTGATCAGCCGGCCGCAAATCAACGCATGAGGGTTCACAAAAGCGATACCCATGGGCTTGTCATTCGAAGCACGCACCTGCACCTGTGAGCCGGGCTCAAACCCGGGCAGCGGGCTGCGTTGGGTGTCTACTTCGTTACTGTATACCCACAAGTGGCCGGCACGGAGACGGCGTTCTGCGCCTTTGCGCAGGTAGAGAACGGGAAAGTCCATCAATGATTATTCCTCAGCGGCCACGTGTTCTGCGTACGCCGCAGCATCCATCAGGCCGTCAAGCTCGCCTTCATCGGCCAGCTTCACCTTGAACATCCAGCCATCGCCATACGGGTCTTCATTGACGATTTCCGGCTCGTCTTCAAGCTTTTCATTGATCTCGATAACCTCACCGGTCACCGGGCTGAATACGTCAGACGCTGACTTAACGGATTCCGCCACACCGGCTTCCTCACCACCGTTAACAGTCACGCCGACCTCGGGCACGCCGATGTAGACCACATCGCCCAGTTGCTCCTGGGCAAAGTCGGTGATGCCCACGGTAGCCGTGCCGTCAGCCTCTACCCGCACCCATTGGTGAGTCTCGATGTATTTCAGATCTGCAGGAATGTCGCTCATGATTTGTGTGTCCTGTTGAAATTTTCCGCGCAGTTTAACCGAAGAGATTAGTTCCAGCGAATGCTCCGGGCCAGCTTCACGAACGCGTTCAGGTAATCCACGGCTTCGTCGCGCTCCCGGAAGCCCAGAAAGATCTGTTTGGGCATGCCCTGCTGGCCCAGTTTCAGGGCTTTTATAGGCAGGTTGCGGGCATATTCATCCACCAGCCACCGGGGCAGTGCACTCACGCCTCGCCCTGCGGCCACCATCTGCAACATGATGTCAGTGGTTTCAATGGTTTTATGCCGAGTCGGACCAGTATGGGCGGGCAGGAAGAACCGGGTAAAAATGTCCAGGCGCTCGACCGCAACCGGATAGGTAATGAGGGTTTCCTGCTCGAGTTGATGGGGTTCTACCCAGTGCTCGCCCGCCAGCGGATGGGTTTCGGGGACGACCAGCACCTGCTCATAATCGAATACCGGCTCGAAACACACGCCGGGCTTGTGCAGCGGGTCCGGGGTCACCAGCAGGTCGATGTCATGGCCGAACAACGCGCCCATGCCACCGAACTGGAACTCCTGTTTTACATCCACATCGACATCCGGCCATTGCTGCAAGTAGGGGCCGACGACCTTCAACAGCCATTGGTAACAGGGATGGCATTCCATACCCACCCGCAAGCTGCCTCGCTGGCCTTTGGCAATCTGGCGGATCTGCATTTCTGCATGCTCAAACTGTGGCAGCAACCGATTCGCCAGCCCCAGCAGCTGATTGCCGGCCTGGGTAAACCGCAACTGGCGGCCTTCCCGAAGCCAGACAGGCGTACCCAGCTGCTGCTCCAGCTTTCGCATGGCATGGGACAACGCCGACTGGGTAAGGTGCAGCTGTTCGGCCGCAGCCGTCAGGGAACCCTGCCGTTCAACAGCGCGCAGAATCTCCAGGTGATTTCGTTCGATCATGACCATCCGTGAATTTTGTTCATTGAATGTTGAAATAATACCATTTTTATTCATGCAATCACCCGCCTAACCTTAGCTCCTGACTCAACACACAGATTCAAGGATTTGATCATGGCAACCACACACAACCTGGGCTTCCCCCGCATTGGCGGACAGCGGGAGCTGAAATTTGCACTGGAAGATTACTGGGCCGGCCGGCAAACCGAGCAGGAGCTGGCAATCACCGCCACTGACCTGCGTCGGCGCCACTGGCAGCAACAGGCCGGGCTGGATTTCGTACCTGTGGGAGATTTTTCCCTGTACGACCAGGTGTTAGACATGTCCGTGACACTGGGCAACCTGCCTGAGAGAGCCGCAGGCAAGCAAGGCTCGGAGCTGGACGCCTATTTCCGCGCCGCCCGGGGCCGGGGCGCCAATGACAGCCCCTGTTGCGCCACCGCGGCGGGCGAGATGACCAAGTGGTTCGACACCAACTATCACTACATTGTGCCGGAGTTTACCGCCGACACCCGCTTTCAACTGAACCCTGAGCGACTGCTCGCCCAACTGGCCGAAGCGCAGGCACAGGGCGTTAAGGCCAAACCCATCATCATCGGGCCAGTGACCTACCTCTGGCTGGGTAAAACCTCCGATGGCAGCAACCGGCTGGACTTGCTGGAACACCTACTGCCGGCGTATTCACAACTGCTGGAAGCCCTGGCCGATGCCGGCGCTGACTGGGTACAGATTGATGAACCGGCCCTGGTGACCGACCTGGACGCCAACTGGCGCTATGCCTTCAATCTGGCCTATCACCAGCTCAAGGCCAACCGCCCGAAACTGCTGCTGGCGACCTATTTCGGTGAACTCCGGGACAACCTGCAACTGGCCTGCGAACTGCCGGTGGCCGGGCTGCACATTGATGCCGTGAGCGCACCGGCAGAAGTCAGCCGGGTGGCGGACTGGCTGCCGAGCCACAAGATTCTCTCGCTGGGCGTGATCAATGGCCGCAACATCTGGAAATCCGACCTGAACAATATTCTGGACTGGCTCGAACCACTGAACGAAAAGCTGGGCGAGCGCCTGTGGCTGGCGCCCTCCTGTTCACTGCTGCACGTGCCGGTCGACCTGGCCCGTGAGCAGGAGCTGGAAACCGAAATCCGTAGCTGGCTGGCCTTTGCAGTGCAGAAACTCGATGAGCTGCAAACGCTTGCAAAAGCACTTAACGAAGGTCGCACCGCCGTGCGCAGCGAACTGGCTGAAAACCGTATCGCCATCGAAAGCCGTCGCAGATCCAGCCGGGTAACCAACCCTACCGTTCAAAAAGCCGTTGCTGCGGTAACGCCAGAGCTGGGTAATCGCCAAAGCCCCTACCCCCAGCGAATCGCCAAACAACGGCAAATTCTTAGCCTGCCGGCATTCCCGACCACCACCATTGGCTCCTTCCCGCAAACTCCGGAAATCCGCCAGGCCCGCCTGCAGTTCCGCAAAGGCGAGCTGAGCGGCACCCAATACACCGAGCAAATGCAGGCAGAAATCGCCCGTTGCATCGAAGCGCAGGAAAAACTGGGGCTGGATGTGTTGGTGCACGGCGAACCCGAGCGCAACGACATGGTGGAATACTTCGGTGAACAGCTGGATGGCTACGCCTTTACGCGCTTCGGCTGGGTACAGTCCTATGGCTCCCGCTGCGTGAAACCGCCCATTCTGTTTGGCGACATTCGCCGGCCCAGGGCAATGACTGTGGACTGGATCCGCTACGCCCAGTCTCTCACCGACAAACCGGTGAAGGGTATGCTGACCGGCCCGGTGACCATTCTGAACTGGTCCTTCGTGCGGGACGATCAGCCAAGAAAAGACTCCTGCCTGCAACTGGCCCTGGCCATTCGCGAGGAAGTGCAGGATCTGGAGAAAGCCGGCGTGAATATCATCCAGATCGACGAAGCCGCCCTGCGCGAAGGCCTGCCGTTGCGGCAGTCAGACTGGGCAAACTACCTGGACTGGGCTATCAACAGCTTCCGCATCGCTGCCAATGGCGTGGAAGACGGCACCCAGATCCACACCCATATGTGCTATTCGGAGTTCAACGACATCATCGAAGCCATCGCCCGCATGGATGCCGATGTGATCACCATTGAAACCTCGCGGTCAGATATGGAACTGCTGGATGCCTTCCGGAACTTTGAATACCCGAACGATATCGGGCCGGGCGTGTATGACATCCACTCGCCCAACATTCCGGACAAGGACCACATCATCAACCTGATGACCCTGGCGGCAGAGCGCATCCCGGCAGAGCGGCTGTGGATTAACCCGGATTGCGGATTGAAAACCCGCAAGTGGGAGGAAGTGACGCCGGCGCTGGAGACAATGGTGGCGGCTGCGCAAGCACTGCGGGCCTGACACTCGCGCACAGTTTTGTCCCTATATGTTACAAACCGGCGTGCAGGTCAGCCATTGGGAATATATAGGGACATCTTGATCGGCTAGTAGCCGGCGCTACCTTCATCCAGGTTGAACCGGAACTGCTCTGCGCGGCAGACTTTTGTGGCGATGTTGCCGGAAGGATCGAGCTCAAACCAACGGTAGCCCGGGGCTAGCGGTTCTACCGCAAAATCTGTGGAACCTCGCGCAAACTGAATACAGGTCGACGGAGAGGCCATTAGCTGCACGCCGTTGCGCTGCTGCTGAAGCTCCTGATGAATGTGCCCCCAGAGCACGCATCTGACGTTCGTGTGCCGGTCGATCACCTGCCAGAAAGCCTCACGGTTTTTGAGGCCTATCTGGTTCATCCAGTCCGAGCCGATATCGACGGGGTGATGGTGCAGGCAAACCATGGTAGGCAAGCCCGAGTGTTCCGACAGGGTTTGGTCCAGAAACGCCAATTCGTCCGCCGAAAGCTCTCCATGCACTTTCCCGTGTACGGAGGAATCCAGCATAACGAAGTGCCAGCCCCCAAGCACAAACTGCCGGCGCCGGGCGTCGAATTCATCAGCAACGGCGTACATGGTGGCTGAGTCATCGTGATTGCCGGCAATCCAGGCAGACGGGCACTGAAAAGCCTCCAGTTTCTGTCCGAAATAATGGTAGGAAGCCACGGAAGCATCCTGGCTGATATCGCCGGTGGCCAGCACCAGGTCCGGCTGGCCATGGCTTCGCAGAGCCTCTTCAATGACGGCCGACAGGCTTTCGCGGGTGTTCACCCCCAGCAAGGCACCATCATCCCGTGCCATCAGGTGCGGGTCTGTCAGCTGTAGGACTTTTAGCGGGCGGGCAGATTGGTGGTCAGACATTCAGGACCTGTTCTGTTCGGGGCAAACGGTTGAAGTTACAACGAGTGTACGATGGCCGGGTTCCTTTTGATTAATGTAAAATCGTAGATTGTTCACATTCTGGCCCGCAGACACAAAATTTTTGCAGTTTTTGACAACTTCACCACAGGCAGAGTGAGATGCTGTCTAGTCGATCCCCTCACCCGCCGACCAGACGGCATTCTCCATAGGCAGGTGCCCGAAGCGCAAACAGTAGTCCAGCCAGTCGGCCAGGAAACCATTCACCTGAACCTTTTCATCGGGGTGATGCATAAAACGGTTCGGGTAATCGTTCACCGGCGCGATCTGGCGCTGCCGGTAGCAACTGATGACTTCCGCCATCATTGCATCGTGGTAGACCCGCACGGTCATCTGTGGATTATTCAGCCAGCGGCCGCTGTTGTGGACCTGCTCCAGCAACAGGGTTTCGGTAAACTTTGCCGTTTGCAGCACTTCAATCCGCACTCGCCCCAGGTACTGGTTCTCCCGGTGCAATTCAAACTCGCACACCGGCTTGCCATCGGATTCCAGCTGCCGCAGTTTGCGAAGCCGCTGGTAATTGCCATCACACAGCGCACCCAGCTGGCGCAAATCCGGTACATAGGACTTGGGACGCTTCACCCACTCAGTCATGCCAACCACTCCCGGCGCAGCCTGTCACGGTTCAGCTGTAGCCACTGGATAGCAATGATCGCAGCGGCATTGTTAATGCGGCCATCGGCCATCATGGCGAAGCACTCGTCGGCGCTGACCACGTGGCTGAGAATGTCTTCGTGTTCGTGCTCCATACCGAAAATACCACCGGCTTCGGCAGTGCTGACCTGTCCGCAATAGAGGTGGATCATCTCGGTGGTGCCGCCGGGAGACACCAGATAATCGCAGATTTTGTCCAGCCGGCTAAAACTTAACCCGGCCTCTTCCTGCCCTTCCCTCTGCGCCACGTCTTCCGGGCTTTCGCCGTCTTCGTTCATTCCCGCTACGAGCTCCAGCAACCAGGGGGATTGGTTGCGGCCCAGGGCGCCGAGGCGGAATTGTTCCAGCAGTACGACTTCATCCCTTTGCGGGTCGTAGGGGAGCACGCAGGTGGCGTCGCCGCGGATGAAGAGTTCTCGGGTGAAGGTGGGCATGTCGCGGCCGTCAAAGCGCGGGTGGGTCAGCCAGAGTTTGTCCATGCGAAAGAAGCCCTGGAAGACGGTTTCGCATTTTTCGATTTTGACGTCGCTGGCGTTGAACTGGAACGGTTTCGGCATTCGGGTTTCCGGTTTGGTGTTCGGCTTGGAACGATAGCGGTAATGATGGTGAAGCTGCAAGTTACGGCCCCAGCCTTCTAGCCCGAAGTTTGGCGGTCCTTGGGACGTCCTTTCCAAAAACCGCTCCTTGCGGCACGTCCATGTGGCGCTTCTGCTCCGCCATCCATGGCTCCGC
>NZ_DFLY01000013.1:15038-78048 GCF_002375525.1 Marinobacter sp. UBA3607
CGCTTCTGCTCCGCCATCCATGGCTCTAAGCACCCAACCAAAAGGCTAGGTGCTCACAAACTCCAACCTCAAACCTTGTCGTAAAGTTTGGAGCCAGACTCCACGAACTCCCGTGACTTGGCCTCCATGCCGGCGTCAATTGCTGAAACTTCGTCAATGCCCTGCTCTGCTGCGTAATCCCTCACTTCCTGCGAGATTTTCATGGAACAGAACTTCGGCCCGCACATGGAGCAGAAGTGGGCCACTTTGGCGGATTCCTTGGGCAAGGTTTCGTCGTGGTAGGCGCGGGCGGTGTCCGGGTCCAGGCCGAGGTTGAACTGGTCTTCCCAGCGGAACTCGAAGCGGGCTTTGGACAGCGCGTTGTCGCGGATCTGGGCGCCTGGGTGGCCTTTGGCGAGATCGGCAGCGTGGGCGGCGATTTTGTAGGTGATGATGCCGGTTTTCACGTCGTCTTTATTGGGCAGGCCCAGATGCTCTTTCGGGGTGACGTAGCAGAGCATGGCGCAGCCATACCAGCCGATCATCGCCGCGCCGATGCCGGAGGTGATGTGGTCATAGCCCGGGGCAATATCCGTGGTCAGCGGGCCGAGGGTGTAGAACGGGGCCTCGTCGCAGCATTCCAGCTGCTTGTCCATGTTCTCCTTGATCAAGTGCATGGGCACGTGGCCGGGGCCTTCGATCATGCACTGGACGTCGTGTTTCCAGGCGATCTTGGTGAGCTCTCCCAGGGTTTCCAACTCGCCAAATTGTGCCGCGTCGTTGGCATCGGCAATCGATCCCGGGCGCAGGCCGTCGCCAAGGCTGAAGGAGACATCGTAGGCCTTCATGATTTCGCAGATGTCTTCGAAATGCTCATACAGGAAGCTTTCCTTGTGGTGCGCCAGGCACCACTTGGCCATGATGGAGCCACCCCGGGAGACGATGCCGGTAGTGCGTTTGGCAGTGAGTGGCACGTGGTGTAATCGAACACCGGCGTGGATGGTGAAGTAATCCACGCCCTGCTCTGCCTGTTCAATTAACGTATCCCGGAAGATTTCCCAGGTCAGGTCTTCCGCCACGCCGCCCACTTTCTCCAGGGCCTGATAAATGGGCACCGTGCCGATGGGCACCGGGGAGTTGCGGATAATCCACTCGCGGGTTTCGTGGATGTTCTTGCCGGTGGACAGGTCCATCACCGTGTCGGAACCCCAGCGGATGCCCCAGGTCAGTTTTTCCACTTCATCTTCGATGGACGAGGTCACCGCCGAGTTGCCGATGTTGCCGTTGATTTTCACCAAAAAGTTGCGACCGATGATCATCGGCTCGGTTTCCGGGTGGTTGATGTTGGCGGGAATGATGGCTCGGCCGCGGGCCACTTCGTCCCGAACAAACTCGGGGGTGATTTCTGGCGGCAGGTTGGCACCGAAGGACTGGCCGGGGTGCTGTTCCGCCAGCAAGCCGTTGACCCGGGCTTCCTGCAGTTTCATGTTTTCCCGGATGGCAACGTATTCCATCTCCGGCGTAATAATGCCCTGGCGAGCATAGTGCATCTGGGATACGTTTCTTCCGGGCTTGGCGCGCAGTGGCTTTCGCTCGTCCATAAACCGCAGGGGATCAAGCTGAGGGTCTTTCATGCGGCGGCGGGTGAATTCGGAGGTGTAGCCGTCCAGTTGCTCTACATCGCCTCGCTCGGCAATCCAGACGGCACGAACCGGCGGCAAGCCCTTACGCAGATCAATAGTGGCTTCCGGGTCTGTGTAGGGCCCGGAGGTGTCGTACACCACCACTGGCGGGTTCTTTTCGCCACCCATTTCAGTGGGGGTGTCGCCCACGGTAATTTCCCGCATTGGCACCCGCAGATCAGGTCGGCTACCCTGCACGTATATTTTTCGTGAGCTTGGTAATGGTTTGATTGCTGCGGAGTCTACTTTTGCGGAGTCGCTGAGGTATGCTGGTAAGTCCGTCATGAAATGCTCCCGGTTGCTCTTGTGGTATCGGGTCGCGTATGACGGAGTTGCGACAAATTGCCCTACAGGCATAGTGTCGCGGTTCATCTGGTCTTAATCCCTACGCCGATATTATCCGGATCAGGTCGCGGGTTCTGCGTTGCAATCTCAGCCGATTGCCGGTTTCCGGCAGATCAGCACCCCGTCAAGACGCGATTCTGAATTCGTTTGTCCACAAAATGCGTGGACTTAGCAAGTCTAGAGACGGGAACGATTATTGTCCATAATGGTCAACCAATACCTTTGGGTCATTGCCGGGCAGATTCCCGGAGTCAGTATTTCAGGAGAACCAATGAAAAAACGTTTACTTCCAGGATTGATCACCCTGCTCGCAGCCCAGCCTGCGCTTGCTCTGGATCTGATGGAAACCTACGAGAAAGCCCTGTCTTATGACTCCGGCATTGCCTCTGCCATGGCACAGTTCCAGGCCCAGCAGGCAACCAGCGATGTCAGCAAGAGCGCCCTGCTGCCCAAAATCTCGGCGGTTGGGTCAGCAAGCTACACACGTTTCGAGCCCAGGAATATACCCGGGGGGGCAAACGCCGATGAGCTGACGCGGCAACTCTTCTCGGGAGACAGTTATCGAACCTACCGCTACGGCGTCGAGCTGACCCAGCCACTGTTCCGGGCTCAAGACTGGTTCAGCTACGAAGCCAGCCAGTTCCAGACCGAGGCGGCCGAGGCCCAGTACAACCTGGCCCAGCAACAACTGATTCTGGATGTGGCAACCGCCTACTTCGATGTCCTGCGCACCAAGGACACCGTCACAACCGCAAAAGCGACTGAAACGGCCATCCAGCGCCAGTACGAACAGGCCCGGGAACGGTTTGACGTGGGGCTCATTGCCGTCACCGAAGTCTATGAAGCGCGTGCCAGCTACGACGATGCCAGGAGCCAGCGCATCGCCGCCGACAACGACCTGAATGTGGCCAGGGAACAACTGGCCCGGTTAACCGGAGAATATCCGGACGCCATGGAAAATCTCAGGCAGAATTTTCCGCTCGGGCGCCCGGAGCCCATGGATCCGACTTCGTGGGAAGCAACCGCGGTGGAGCAAAACTGGTCTATTCAGGCGGCCCTGAGGCAACTCAATGCCAGCGAAGCCAGCCTGAAAGCGGCAAAGTCCGGTCATTTGCCAACCCTTGAGCTGAGCGCCTCCTACCAGGAAACCAGTCTGGAGAACGCCCTTTTTACCCAGCAGGAGCGCAGCCAGTCCGTTGCCTCACTGTCACTGACCATCCCGCTCTACACGGGCGGCGGCACCCAGGCCGGCGTGCGCCAGCAGCGCTCACTGGTCACCGTGGCCGAACAGGATCTGAACACCACACGCCGAGATGTACAGGTGAACACCCGCAGCCTGTTCCTGACCGTTAACAACAACGTGGAAACCGCATCCGCCCTTGAGCAAACCATCATCTCCCGCCGCAGTGCACTGGATGCAACCCGCGCCGGCTATGATGTAGGTACACGGAACATTGTGGAAGTGCTGGATGCCGAACGCGCTTACTACGTGGCGCTGCGGGATTACGCCAACGCCCGGTATGACTACGTGATCAACACCCTGCAACTGAAGCAGGCGGCAGGCACCCTGAGCCCGCAGGACCTGATTGATCTGAACAACTGGCTCAGCGAAGGCGCCCGGGGCATTGAAGCCCTGGCCGAAGAAGGAAAAACACTGGACGACCCGATGCAGTAAGCGGGCTAACCGTGCTGAATTCCGGGTGCCAGCGCGGCACCCGGAGTTACAACCGCTCCGTAATACCCTCCACGACCTTATCCAGCGCACCCCGGTTCTTGTTGACTACCGCCAATGCCCGCTCACCGTATGCCTTCAGCGCCTCCGGATCGTCTATCAGTGAACAGATCGCCCGCGCCAGCTCATCCGCATTTTCGACCAGCTGGACACCCTGATCATCCAGTAAGCGCTGATAGATTGTCTCGAAATTAAACACATGAGTGCCGGAGAATACCGGAACGCCCCAGGCCGCAGGCTCCAGCGGATTGTGCCCTCCCTGCTCGATCAGTGAGCCGCCCACGAAGGCGAGGTCACTGGCTCCGTAAAGCATCATCAGCTCTCCCATGGTGTCGCCAAGATACACCTCCGCACCAGCGGGAGATGCTCCTGTTGACCGGCGAACCACGGAAAAGCCCCGCTCCTGCGCCAGGCCGGCCACCGTATCAAACCGCTCCGGATGCCGGGGCACAATGATGAGTAAGGCATCCGGGTGCTGGGCCAGAATCTGGCGATGAGCCGCCAGCAATTGCTCGTCTTCTCCCGTGTGGGTGCTGCCGGCAATCCAGACGGGGCGCTCACCCAGGGATTTCCGGAAGCTGACGGAGGCCGCACGGACATCATCAGGAATGTCCACATCGAATTTTACGCTGCCGGTAACTTCCACATTGCCCGGGGCCACTCCGATACGACGAAACCGCTCCGCGTCTTTTTCGGCCTGCGCGGCCACCCAGCTGATGCTTTTGATAATAGGTGCTGCCACGCCCCGAACCCGTTCATACCCCCGGGCAGATCGTTCAGACAGGCGGGCATTGATCAGAAAAACAGGCACCCGACGGTGTCGGCACTGGCGGATCATATTGGGCCAGATTTCCGTTTCCATGATCACCAGGATGCGGGGGTTAACACGATTCAGGAAGCGCCGAATACCTCCTGGCGTGTCGTAAGGAGCATAGGCATAGGCTACTCTGTCACCAAACATCTTCCGGGCCTGGGCCAGCCCGGTATCGGTCATGGCTGTCATCAGAATGGTCGCGCCCAAATTGCGGGCCAACAGGCGCCGCACCATGGGGCCGGCGGCAATGGTTTCACCGACCGAAACCGCATGCACCCAGATCACCGGGCCGTGCAGTTGGGGCGCCAGCCCAAGGCGATGTTGCCAGTCTTGCCGCAACGCCGGCGCCTTGCGGCCTTGCCACCAGAGCCGGACAAGGATAAACGGCAGGGCGAGCCGGATCAGCAGGGAATAGATAAACTGGAACACGCAGGACTCCCGGCAAAACAGTGCGTTATCATAGGGATAAATTTGCTGTGGACGGGCATCTTGCCCCCCGGTAAAACGTTTGTCGATGCAGGATTCACGATTTTGAAAAAGAAGTACCGCAAACTCCCCAGAAACACCGACTACTCAGCTTACCGTCATCCCCGCTGGTGGCCAACCTGGCTGGGCATTGCGGTGATGTGGCTGGCTGCGCAGTTACCCATTCGTTTTCAGTGGTGGCTGGGAAAGATGATCGGCCTGGTTGCCTGGAAACTGGCGAAGAGCCGGCGACATATTACCGAAACCAACATCCGGCTGTGTTTTCCTGAGCTGAACAAGCACCAACAGGACGCACTGGTGCGCAATGCCTTTATCGCCAACGGTATTGGTGTGATGGAACTGGGCATTGCCTGGTTCCGAAACCCGGCCAAACTTACCGGCATCACGCAGGTGCATGGTGTGGAGCATCTTGAGAAGGCACTGGAAGGCGGCCACGGCGTGCTGCTTCTGGGCGGCCATTACAGCACGCTGGACCTGGGGGGCAGCCTGGTTACCGAGTTTATTGAAGCGGACGTGATGCAGCGGGACCACAACAACCCGCTGATGAACGCGGTGATGACCCGTGCCCGGGGCCGGCGCTATGGCACGGTGCTGGGCGCCAAGGACCTGCGCGGCTTGTTCAAGTGCCTGAAGCAGAATCACGCGGTGTGGTACGCCACCGACCAGGATTACGGCCGCAAAGACATCGTTTTTGCCCCTTTCTTCGGCATTCCGGCCGGCAGCATTACCGCCACGTCCCGGATTGTGGAGCGCAGCAAATGCAAGGTAGTGCCGTTCAGCCACTTCCGCCGCGAAGACAAACCGGGCTACGACATCTATTTCCAGCCGGCGCTGGAAAATTTCCCGACCGGCGATGACCTGCAAGATGCTACACGCATCAACGCCATTATCGAACAGGAAATCCGCAAGGCGCCGGATCAGTACCTTTGGATGCACCGCCGCTTCAAAACCCGGCCGGACAAAGACGACCCCGGCTTCTACGGCCGCAAACGCAAGAAAAAAGGCTAGTCCCTTGGAAGACGATGCGCAGGCGCCGGTCATCTGGCTGATTACCGACAACAAACCCGGCCACCGCAACCAGTTGCGAGGCCTTGCCGGGCGTTTGCGCGCACTAACGGGCGCAAAGCTGTATTGGTTAAACGCTGCGGATTACACCGTGCCGCTCTGGCGGGCTTTGCTCGGGCTCGCTCCCACTCTGGACAAGGCCTTGCCCCAACCTGACCTGATTGTTGCGGCGGGTTCCGGCACTCACCGGCTGCTACTGGCCCTGCGCCGGTACCGCAAGGCAAAAACACTGGTACTGATGAAACCAGCCTTTCCCCTTAACTGGGTAGATGGCGCCATCATTCCCGCCCACGACGACGTAAAACCTTCAAAAACCGTGCTGAACACGGAGGGCGTCATCAATGCAATCACGCCGCTGTCCGAACTGACCGGCAAGCCGAACGCACTCATACTCGTCGGTGGTCCCTCGGAGCACTTTGACTGGAACAACGACACAATCACCTCGCAGATCAGCGACCTGATTGCCCGATACCCCCGGTGGCACTGGACCATCAGCGATTCCCGGCGCACACCGGAGGCTCTTTACCGGCGACTGACGGAACTTCAAAGTGAAACCATCTCGGTTGTTCACCACAGCCAGACCTGCGACGACTGGCTGAAATACCAACTGGCAGATTCCCGGGCTGTCTGGGTAACGCCAGACAGCATGTCCATGGTGTGTGAAGCCGCCACCTCTGGCGTTCCTACCGGCATTTTCGACCTGCCCCCCCAGGCGGGTAGCCGGGTGGTTAATGGCATTAGCCGTTTAGCCAGGCTCGGGCTGGTCGCCCACTGGAGCGACCATGCCAGCGTAATGGCAGAACACCAGCCACAACACCCGAGGCTATGGGAAGCCGATAGGGCAGCGCGCTGGATCATCGATCGATTTCCGCGCCTTCTCGAGCCCAGACAAAACAAGGAGCAACGACCGTGAAAATACTGCAGGCCTTGCCCGCCTTGTACAGCGGTGGCGTGGAACGTGGCACCGTAGAGTTTGCGGCAGAACTGGTCAAACGCGGCCATCAGTCATTCGTGGTCTCCAACGGTGGACCAATGGCCGAACAGGTTCGCGGCCAGGGCTCGACTCATATCCACATGCCCATTCACCGTAAAACACCCGCCTCGTTCGGGCAGGTTTTGCCGATGCGCAAACTGCTACAAGAGCTCAAGCCAGATATCGTGCACGTGCGCTCAAGGATGCCCGCATGGATTGTCCACCTGGCCCTGAAAACACTACCGCAACATGAGCGCCCAGCCATTGTCTCCACCTTTCACGGTATGTATTCCGTAAACCCCTACAGCGCCATCATGGCCAGGGCAGACCAGGTGATAGCGGTTTCCAATTGTGTCCGGGACTACGTACTGGAAAACTTTCCTGTTCCGGAAAACAAACTGACAGTAATCCAGCGCGGCGTAAACATCGACGCCTTCCGCAACCGCGCCATCAACGACCAGTGGCTTGATATCCTGCTATCGCGGTTTCCACAACTGGCTGGCAAGAAGATCATCATGATGCCCGGCCGGATTTCCCGCTGGAAAGGCCAGCTGCATTTCATGGAAGCCATGGCCAGAATCGTGCGCCAACGGCCGGACTGTCACGGCATCATCGTTGGCGGCGCAGAGCCCGGTAAGGAAAGGTTTCTGCAAGAACTGGAAAAAGAACGCAGCCGTCTGGACCTGACCGACAAGGTCACCTTCCTGGGCCAGCGCAACGACATGACCAACCTGTACCTTCTGGCCGACGTGGTGTGCCACATGTCCACCAAGCCCGAGCCGTTCGGGCGGACAGTAACCGAGGCCCTGGCGTCCGGCACACCGGTGGTGGCCTACAACCGTGGCGGCGCCGCAGAAACCCTGCAGGCCTGCTTTCGGGAAGGGCTGGTTACACCAGATGATACCGGGGCGTTTGCCAGTGCCGTGCTGGGACTGCTGGATAAGCCCCGGCCGGAGATTGAGTTGCCGGAGCGGTTTTTGTTGCGGGCGCAGACGGAGGGGACTTTGGGGGTTTATGAGAAGGCGCTTCGGGAGCGCCCAAGTTGAGAATCGCATTGCTGCTGGCTACGCCCGGTAGCGGCTGGGGCGGCATGGAAAAACACTGCACCGAACTTGCACAAGAGCTTGTGGAACTGGGGCATGACGTCCACGTTCTGGCCCATAGCAACTATCAGGACAAGTTCCCTGAGCCAGTCCGCTTTCACCCCTGCCCTATGACCCTGGGGCGAAGAAACCCATGGCTTCGCTGGAAGCTCCGGCGCACGTTGCAGCATATCCGCCCAACCATCGTGCATGCCCATGGCAATAAGGCAGCCACCCTGGCCGCACTCACAAAACGGCCTCACTGGCAAACGATCGGCACGGTTCACGGCACGAAATCCAACGTCCGCCCGTTTACCTCACTCGATAAAGTCATTGCGGTGAGCCAGGCTATCTATGATCAGATTCAGCATCCCAGAAAGTATCTGATCTACAACGGGGTAAAACAACCAGACAGCTCCCCGGTCACTTTTCCCCTCAAGGGCTTCATCAAGGTTGTTGCTGCAGGACGACTCGAGCCAGTAAAGGGATTCGACAAACTCATCCAAGCCTGGGAGAGAGTCTGCTACATCACTCCTGAGGCGCACCTGACAATCTTTGGGGACGGAAGCCTCAAAGGGCAGCTGAACGAGCTGGTGAAATCACATGGACTCATCAACTCAGTAACCCTCGCAGGCTTCCATACCGATATCGGGAGCATCCTTCAGAGCGCAGATCTTCTGGTGATAAGTTCTGAACGCGAAGGTTTCCCGTACATCCTGGCAGAAACGCTTGTGGCTGGCTGCCCTGTAATCTCAACCCCAGTGTCAGGGTGCAGGGAACTGCTACCAGATACCGCTCTTGCAAGCGACAACACCACCGAAGCCATCGCGGAACTTCTATCCAGCGCCATCGAGAATATCGATGCATTGAGGGAGAGTCAGGAAGAGCTCTTCCGGTACGCGAACACACACCTGACATCCGGCGCAATGGCCGGATCTACGGTTGCGGCGTATCAGGCCTGAAGGATGACTGTTTTAACCCCGCCATAACCCGCGCTGCGACCAACTCGTGCCCGAATGCGGAAAGATGCGTTCCATCATCCATCAGCGCTCTACACCGGGCAGACCAAAGATCCTCGTACGCATCCGCGTAAACTGCATTCGATCTATCCTCAGCGATTTGGCGCAAAGCATCGTTGTACTGTTTGATTCGGGGGTTACGAGGCTCGTCGAGATTTGGAGAAGTCGCCACCAGCACAAACACTGTATCCGGAGCCGAGCTGACTACTTTCTGAATATTGCGGACATATTCCGGCAAGGGAACCTGTTCCACCGCTCCAAACCTGTCCTGAATCTGCCACTTGCGCGCCCACTTCTTGAACTTTTTCACTATCTTCCTGGCAATCTTTCGCCGGAGGCTATCCGGATAATAAAGTACGTAGGGTGCCCCTTTGAAGGTCAGCCAGGAGTCGACCAATCCGTATTGAATAAAGGCTACTGAATAGTTTGAAGCCGGATAATCCTCGTTGTAAAACAACAGCTCGCGGGTTGTGCTCATGGTATGCCCGCAGTTTTTGAGCTGCAGGGACAGGGTATCGCAGACGATTTCCGGCCAAAGCTTTACCGGGGTATCTTTCAGCCCCTCAGTATTGCAATCACCATAAGCTACCGCCCTTTTCATAAGATTTTTCCTGTTCGAACCACATGCCCAAGCCAAGCATGCATAATACGCACATCAAATCACCAACGTTGCATCAGAATGGTCACTCTCAATCTTAACAACTGTAAGCCGTTTGCTCAGGGCTATAACCGCTACTGCTTCCAACACCCGAACAACCCGGACAGGTGCGTGAAGGTTATCCGGCCAGAGAACATCAAAGCCCGTTATCGCCGTCAATCTCCGGTAAAACGAGTTCTCGGTACAGCACGACTGAACGATAACACCCAGGAGCTCAAAGCCCACGGGCAACCTGCCATCCGCCAGCTACTGCGGGTGAGCAAAGAAAGCATCGTGTGGTCTCACCTGCCCCGATTCTACGGCAGTGTTGAAACCACGTTGGGCACCGCCAATGAGAGCGAGATTATTCGATGCGCTGACGGTTCCGTAGCCCCGACGCTGGAATCACTGATTCGTGGCAACAAGGTAACTCCTGAGCTTCAGGAAGCAATCAGCCGGTTTGAAGCCTGGCTGGCAGATACCCGTATTCTCACGCGCAACCTTCTGCCCCACAACCTGGTCGTCACCGACCGCTCCGGCCAATCGGAGCTCTTTCTGGTAGATGGCCTCGGTGCGCCGACCATTCCACAGGCTTTGGCAGGGTTGCCCGGGTGGAGCGAACGTTACATCACCAGAAAAATTGCCCGTTTCCACACAAGATTGGCCTGGGAGCAAGATAATCGAGGTTTATCCTGGGAAGATTTCCAACGCTTAAGATAAAACCACGCCGCGCCCCATGGTAAGATAACGGGCACTTTTATCTGCAGAACTGGCAACTTTCACAACCCGGAGTGCGCACATGATTCACCCCGTCATTATGGCCGGAGGCACCGGCTCACGCCTTTGGCCTCTGTCCAGGCAACTGAACCCGAAACAGTTCCTGAAACTGACGGACGAGCGGCTGTCCATGCTGCAACTCACAGTCGCCCGGCTGGACGGTATGGAATCGGCCGATCCACTGCTGATCTGCAACGAAGATCACCGCTTTCTGGCGGCCGAACAAATGCGCCAGTCCGGCTACAAAGATGCTCGCATTATCCTGGAACCCTGCGGCCGCAACACCGCCCCGGCCATTGCCCTGGCCGCCCTGCAGCTGGTGAAGAACATCGACGAAGGCCAGAACCCGCTGATGCTGGTTTTGGCTGCCGACCACCTGATCAAAGACACCGCAGCTTTCCAGAATGGCATCCAGAAGGCTATTCCCCTGGCCCAGCAGGGCAAACTGGTGACCTTCGGTATTGTGCCGGGCCATGCGGAAACGGGTTATGGCTACATCCAGCAAGGGCCGGAGTTGGCAGAAGACAGCTTCAGCGTGAGTCGGTTTGTGGAAAAACCTGACCAGAAAACGGCCGAAGGCTACCTGGCCTCCGGCAACTATCTGTGGAACAGCGGTATGTTCCTGTTCGGAGCCCGCAGCTACCTGAAGGAATTGCAAAAGCATCGCCCCGATATCCTCGCTATCTGCCAGGCTGCGCTGGACGATGCCAGTGAAGACCTGCACTTCACCCGTGTGAACGAGAGTGTCTTCGCCGAATGCCCGGAAGACTCCATCGACTACGCCGTCATGGAAAAAACCAACAACGCCGCCGTGGTAGCTCTGGACGCAGGCTGGAGTGATATCGGCTCCTGGTCTGCCCTGTGGGAAGTGAGTGACAAAGACGCCAATGGCAACTGTTTCTCCGGCGACGTGATCGCCCACAACACTGAAAGCACTCTGGTGCGAGCAGACAACCGCCTGGTGGCGACCGTGGGCGTGAAAGACCTGGTGATCATCGAAACCAAAGACGCCCTGCTGGTTGCCCACAAAGACCAGGTTCAGGACGTGAAGAAAATCGTGGAAGCCATCAAGAACGATGGCCGGCACGAACACATGAACCACCGGGAAGTCTACCGCCCCTGGGGAGTGTACGACTCCATCGATAACGGCAACCGTTACCAGGTCAAACGGATTACCGTAAAGCCCGGCGCCAAGCTTTCCGTGCAGATGCACCACCATCGCGCTGAGCACTGGATTGTAGTGAGCGGCACCGCCAGGGTCACCAATGGTGAAAAGACCTATCTGGTTACAGAAAACCAGTCTACCTACATTCCGGTTGGCCAGGTCCACTCCCTGGAGAATCCTGGTGTGATTGATCTGGAGCTGATTGAAGTTCAATCTGGCTCGTATCTGGGCGAAGACGACATTGTGCGCTATGAGGACGTTTACGGCCGGTCATGAGCAAGCTTAAGTATTTTCTGATTGCCGGTTTGTTGCGAATTGCCGGCTCGCTGCCTTTGGGCCTGGCCCAGTTTATTGGCAAGTGGCTTGGACTGCTTGCCTGGAAGATACGTGGGAAATCGCGAAAAGTGACCGACACCAATATCCGGATCTGTTTGCCGGAGTTATCGTCGGAGCAACAGCGCGAGTTATCAAAGGACTCCATGGCACATACCGGCATGACAGCAGCGGAAATCCCCCTGATGTGGGAGTGGCCCGTGGATAAGTGCCTGGGGCTGATCCGCGAAACAAAAGGATTGGAGCTGGTCGATCGGGCACTTGCATCCGGTAAGGGCTTGATTCTTCTGGCACCACACCTCGGCAATTGGGAACTTGCGGGACTGTTTTTCTCCTCCCGCTACAAAATGGCAGCGCTTTACAGCCCTCCGAATATCAAGGAATTTGAAAAATACATGATCCGTGTACGTGGCCGCCTGGGTTCGGAGCTGGTACGCGGAGACCGCAAAGGGCTCATGCGCCTTATGGGCATACTCAAGGAAGGTGGCGTAGCCGGCATTCTTCCGGATCAATCGCCTCGAGGCAAAACCAATGCCTATGCCCCGTTCTTCGGCATGGAAGTGCGCACCATGACGCTAGTAAACAAGCTCATCCAAAAAACTGGTGCCAATGTGCTAGTCACCTTTGCTGAGCGCCTGCCCGACAAAAAAGGCTTCCGAATAATTGTTACGGAAGCCGTCTCAGGTAACGGTGACGACGACCCAGTGGTTGCAGCAACCGCACTCAATCAGTCCGTGGAAAAAGTGGTCCGCATGGCGCCCGCTCAGTATCAGTGGGAGTACAAGCGCCTGAGGCATCGGCCGCCGGGAGAAATCAATCCATACTATCCGGACCGTGTCTGTTAGCTTTTATCCTCTGGAAAAATGGTCCCTGCTTAATAAATTTGATGGAATCCCGAATGATGCACCGAGTTCAAGCCATTCTCTCTACCCTGTTGATGATAGGCTTGGGTGGCGCCCTTTTTTCTTCGAGCATCCTGGCCGGCGCAACCGCACTGCTAGCCCTCGCAGGAATCATACTGGTCGCTCGCAAATCTCTGGAGCAACATGGTTGGATAGTACCGAAAGAGCTCAGACTGATGCATTTTGCATTCTGGTTTTTCGTGCTGGTGAGTTTCTGCTCATGGGTCTTCGAAGGATTCAGTTATGAGGGAGGGAAAAACCTTGGAACACATGCCAGGCTGATATTGTTCTGGCCATTGCTCCTAGCCATCTCCTACTCCGGGATCAAGGCTCGCGGGATATTCACCAGTCTCGCACTGATCTCCATATCAGTGATTATTCTGTTCCTGATACCCTTGGTAGCAGGCAGCGGCACCTTGGAGAAACTTCTTGCCACTCGGTTTGGCGGGGGTGTGAACCCCATCAGCTTTGGCAACATCGCGCTACTCGGAGGCATGCTCACTCTTACCGGAGGACTATTCTTTGCCCGAAACAAACAGTATGTGCTTGCCATCCTAGTGTCCTTCATAGGTGTAACCGCGGTAGTTTTATCAATGTTTTCGGAAACACGAAGTAATCTGGTGGCCCTTCCGGTTCTTTTACTGCTTTTGCTGCCACTGCTCTCAAAAAAGCTCCGGATTGCAGGCGCAATTGCAATTATAGTCATCACTGTTGCCGCAGTAATAACTAGTGAAAGAATGTCCCAGTCGGTTGAAAGCCTCGTGGCTGCAGGAAGCTTTGACAGATCTATGGAAATCCGAATTGAGGCATGGGAACTCGCGTGGGACATCTTCCGAGCAGAACCGTTTTCCGGAGCCGGGCTCGGTGGCTATACGCGAGGTGCTGAAGCAGCAGTGGCGACTGGAGATATCCCCCCCGTTATTGGCATTTGCTGTACCGGACACGCTCACAATGACATTCTAAGTGCCGCAGCAACCAGAGGGATCCCGGGGATCCTGAGTTGGGCCTTCCTGATATTCATTCCACTCTCAGTGTTTGGCCGTCACATTTTTAATATGCATGCGCCGACCGCACACATTGCGGTCGCAGGTTCGATGGTAACTACAGGATATCTGTTATTCGGGCTGACGGAGGCAACATTTGAACGCAGTCTTTTTCTGACTTTCTACCTGCTGGTTATCGGCGGGTTAGCTTCGGCGCTGTTTACGGAACTGAGAGCCTCTTGCTACCGGGAACGCAAAGTCCGGGTTTCTGCTACCGTCATCACCAAGAACGAGGAAGACCATATAGCTGACTGCTTGCAATCCGCCCGCCTGGTGGCTGATGAGATCATTGTTCTTGACAGTGGCAGCTCTGACCGGACAGCGGAGATTGCCAGACAATACGCCGATATTGTCGAAGTTACCGACTGGCCCGGTTTCGGAATTCAGAAGCAGCGGGCCCTGGAGAGGGCAACTGGCGACTGGGTACTTTCCCTGGATGCGGACGAGCGGATCACACCCGAGCTTGCCCGGGAAATCAACCATCATCTTGCCGATCCCGATGCCGACGCCTACAAACTGCCCTGGGCCGTAACCATCTATGGCAAACGACTGGATTTCGGACGCAGTGGGCGAGCACCTTTGCGCCTGTTTCGTCGCGAGGGAGTGCGTTTCTCCGATGCCCTCGTTCACGAACGAATCCTGATTCCGGAAGGTCGTAAAATCAGAACGCTAAGAGGACGGCTGACCCATTACACCCACCGGGATTTCGGCCATTCCCTGGAAAAGAGCGCAAAGTACGCCTGGCTCGGTTCGCAGGAGAAACATCGAAGAGGAAAGAAAACCCGCACCATGATCTATCCCACCTTGCGCGGTTTGATGACCTTTATCCAGGTCTATTTCATCCGGTTCGGCTTTCTGGATGGTGCTGTCGGCTACCTGACGGCGGTCACCTATGCCCAGGTGACCTTCAACAAATATGCAGGGTTGTGGACATTAGGTCGTCCGGCGCAAGACAACCGGAACACCGAATAGCGACTGCGAAAACCAACCCCGGCATCAGAGCCGGGTTGTCTCTACCCCTATGCCCCGAAACATACTCTGGATCTCACTGTAAAACGGGAGTTTTGCCGCAAGAACCGCATCATCGATCTGATAGACGGAGAGCTCCGGAAAAATCTTCTTTAGCGTAAACAGGGCTGTCGAAGTAAAACTGTAGAAGGCTATGTATGGCTCCCGGGACAGCGACACCTCAACTTCAATGGGCCAACGAGGAGAAGATCTCAGCTCAACAGGAAATTCCGTCAAAGTGTGTTCCAGCTCCCGGCGCCGCTCTTTACGGTGCATAAAATAGACAATCCGAGCATCCGGGTGCCGTTCGACCACATGAGCCAGCTGAGATCGCATTTGCTTTAAACGGTCTTCCCCCCCGAACGGCTGACCAATAAATCCCACGAGAGGAATTCCCTCCTTCCCCTCCGTTCGCGGCGGGAAGATCTGACGAAATACAGGGAGATCGTGAGTCTCAACATCCACTTTCCTGGAGCTCTCCAGAGGAAAACAGGTGAAGAAACTTACCCTGTCAGGAACAAAGCCCTGCAGATCAACTCCAAGCCTTGCCAGTAGCCTCCACTTGCCCTCGGTGATCCTGGAGGCGAGACCCTCACTATGAATTGCATGGTAGTACCTGACGGTTGCAAGGCCATCGTCAACGAAGATCAGCTGCTTCCACGCCAGCCCCAGGTAAAAAGCTTCGTGAATCCAGCTGGACTTATTCCCGATGAACAATCGATCGATCCGGTGGCCTGACAGTTTCCGGAACGCAGATCTCAGGCGCAGGTAGAAAGTACTTTTCTTCAAGTAGATTGTCTGGATATCGTTGAGGCGCAACCTTTCCAGCAGGAAAGCCATCTGGTTTTCGGTTACCTTGTTGTCAGGCCTGGCGATAATCAACAGACAGGATGAGGCCTCACATTCATATCGGGCACGGGCTTCAGCACAACTGATAAGCTGCAACGGTGTGCTGGCAACGAAAACGTTCAGATTCATTCACTCCTTCGCGTTTTTTTCAGTTCCTTCCTCAACCGTCGCCTGACCTTTAGCTTTCGAACCAGATTCATTGGCTTTCGTTCCAACCCTGACTGCTGGTTCACGAGGAAATCCTCTACCGCATCCAATACACGAGAACTGGACCTGCCATCCCGGTAACTGTGCAGTTCCTCACCGAGCGAGCGAGTTGCCGCCATCAGGTCTTCCGGATACGTCAACGCCTTTTCCAGTGCCGCTTCAACGTCGTCTACCCTGTCCACGTCGATCAGGTAGGGGCCAGGCATTTTGGTCCTGAACGTCACTACGGGGCGGTCGAGGAACATGAATTCGAACATGATGGAAGAAGTGTCACAAAGCATGACATCTGCCTCTGGCAATATCGGCAGCAAATCCTCATCACTCTCAACAAATCTCAGATTTTCTCCTGCCAGCTCCCGGTACCGCTCCACAACTTCCGGATCCATTTTCGGATGCAGGGTCACGATAAAGTTCCAACGCCCACTGCGCGAAAGCTCACCGATCTTTTCCACCAGATCCGGCGCTGAAGTCACAGAGCGGCTGAATGTTGAAGCATAAAAAACAACCGGTAGTTCGCCGGGGTGTCTTACTCGGGGACCCTGGACAGCCGCGGACAACAGCGGATCCAGTTTGGGCCAACCAGTATGGGCTACTGCAAAGTGCCGATACTTATCTGCCAGCTCCCGGAATTTGGCGGTATCCTTCTCTGCGTGGGTACAGTAGAGGTCAAACCAGCCACGAATCCGATAATGATCACTCTCATCCTCACTGCTGTGCCCGCGTTTATTCCTCGCCATGCCATGGAATACTTCAACTTTGATTCCAGGAAAAAAGTACGGCACCCAGTCGCCAGGCACGAAGGTTGCATCCGCCTTGTATTCCATCACCTCCTTCACGGTTTTCAGGTGTCGCTCATCAGGTCTGAGAGGGTTAGCAGTACACCCCGCGACAAACCACGCGGCCTCATGGCCACGATGCCGGATCTCCTCCTGAAGGGGCCGGAGAATTGAGTACGAATAAGGCTGATTTACGAAAAAAAGAAAACGACGCATTCAGTCTCTGCCCATTAAGGATTGATAGAGCTCGCCGGTCTCGCGAACGGTTTGCGAGGTGTGGAATCGTGTCGCGATCCGTTCTTTCGCGGCCTTACCCATCCGGTCCAGAAGATCACGGTCCCGATAAAGCTGCGCGATGGCCTCCGACAACGCAGAGGCGTCTTTCTGCGGCACAACCAGCCCACTCACACCGTTTTCGACCAGTTCGGGCATTCCGCCCACCCGGGTGACTACCGGAGCCACACCATATGCCATGGCCTCGATGACTGCCCTGGGGAGCCCTTCACGTTCAGTGGAAGGCAACACGAAAACATCACTGGCCGCTGCAATGCCCGGCGCATCCTGTCGATACCCTGTGAAATGGATTCGCTCCGGGTGCTTCGTGCCGGCAATCTGAAACTTGAGCTCTTCATTATTGATAACGTCCCCCACCAGAAGAAGATGGACCTCGACATCTTCCGGCAGCTCATCAACCGCTCTGACAAGCACGTCAAATCCTTTCCGGGGCCGATCCCGGCCAGTACAGCAAACCACAAAGGCACCCTCTGGCACTCCGAACTGGCTCAGGTCTGTGGGAGAGTCCTGATACCACGCCAGATCATGGCCTTTGTAAATTCGTTGAAGCTTATTTGGCGGAACACGCATCGAGAGTAACCGAACGTCTTCGGTCAAATGCTGCTTGATGGCATCTGCCACGCACACGATCTTGCTGACCCTCGGGTGCAGGAAGGTGATCCAGGACTCGGGATTGAGAAAACTGATATTCCCGATCACTCCACGATAGGCAACGACCCGAATATTTGTTCCTTTTGAGGCTCGCAGCCCACATGCAAGCGCCCTGGGGTTAAAGGCATGGATGATGTCATAGTGCTTGCGGGCTAACTGCGCCCGGATTGCAGCAGTACCTTCTTTGTCGAAGCGGCTTTTCAAAGCCATAGACTGGGCAACGAGACCCTCATCTACCAACCGCTGATAGTTTCGCCCTTTGGGGTTGCACATAACATCCACATCAAAGCCGGCGTTTCTCAAACCGATGAACAGCTCGGTTTCAGGGCGGTCACAGGAATCTGTCAGACACAAAATGGCTGGCAGTACTCGGTTTTGCTGCTGATCGCTCAAGAGGATTGACTCCCGTTATATCCGTTCATAAATGAATCCCACACCGACTCCAGGACCGAATTGCCCGCTACCTTCCGGATCGAACGAGCGAAACGTTCGTGATTGCCAGCCTTCCATTTCTCTCCCGCCTTGACCGGCATGATACGCCCCTTGTCAAAATCAATCAGGAAGTAGCTGCGGCCTCTTACCAGAACATTGAAACAGTTCAAGTCGGCGTGGTTTACGCCAGCATCATGAAAACGGCGAACTGTTGCGCCGAGGTCTTTCCAGTCGGCAAGATCCAGCACTGGGATCAATTCAGCCAGGGGAGTGGTATTTTCCAACCGTTCAATGATAATGGCTGCTTTATATAAGAAGCCCGAGACCTTCCGATACCACGCTGCAACCGGCCGGGGCGCTGGCAGCCCCATAGCGACCAGGCGATCAAGCAGAAGAAACTCGGCGACCGAGCGTACATCCTGCTCACGAGTGAATACATAACTCTGCTCGGAAATTCGTGCGACAAGGCCCCCTCGCCGATATTCACGCAGCACTACATGCCCACGACCGGTATCGATAAACCAGGCTCCACCTCGCCCTCCACTGCTTACCGGTTGCGCACTTGCCCCCCAGTGTTCGGGGCTGAACCAGTCGAAGGTTACCCGTTTCTCATAGTCTGGATGCACCAAAAGCACCGAGCCTTCTTCCCGCAAACAGATTTCGGATTCAGCCATGATCACCCGGATATCAGAACAGACACGACAACACTCGGCCCGGGTACGCTTGGAGACCTTCACCGGCGAGTACGATAGAATGCGTCCTAGTTTACCAATGAATGCCCTCGCAGCTCTACAAACCTTATGCCCGGACGACAAACGGACTGTTAATTGATGAAATCCATCTGCATCCTCCGCCTATCCGCCATCGGCGATGTAACCCACGTCATCCCCGTGGTATTGAGCCTTCAGGAGCAGTTACCCGGCGTCAAAATCACCTGGGTGATAGGCAAGATCGAAGCGAAGTTGGTTGGCGACCTGCCCGGCGTTGAGTTCATCATCTTTGACAAAAAGGCTGGCCGAGAGGGCTATGCGCAGCTTCGCAGGCAGATGAAAGGCCGCAAGTTCGATGCCTTGCTGCACATGCAGGTTGCCTTCCGCGCCAACCTTGCAGCTGCCTGTATTCCGGCGAAGCTGAAAATCGGCTACGACAAGGCTCGCAGCAAAGACCTCCACAGCCTGTTTATCAATCGGCGCATCGCGCCCGCACCGCATCAGCATGTCAGGGACTGCCTGGCAAGCTTTCTCGAACCACTGGGGCTCAAGGCCGCGCCTCCCCGCTGGAAGATTCCGCTATCGGACTCTGACCACGAATTTGCTCGCGCCCATCTGGCCAAGGACAGGAAGAACCTGGTCATCAGCCCCTGCGCCAGCCATACCCTGCGCAACTGGCCGGCGGAACGGTATGCCCGGCTGGCCGACCATGCGATAGAAGCCCATGGCATGAAGGTGATTCTGGTAGGCAGCCCGGCGCCGTTCGAGGCCGAGTATTGTGCTGCCATTGAGAACACCATGAAGCACATGGCCCACAATATCTGCGGGCAAGACACCCTGAAACAGCTGACCGCCCTGATGACCCATGCCGACCTGGTCGTCGCACCCGATACCGGCCCTGCGCACATTGCCAGCGCGGTGGGAACGGATGTGCTCGGTCTGTTTGCCGCCAGTAACCCGTACCGTTCCGGGCCGTACAATTCACTGAAATGGTGCGTGAACCGCTATCCGGAAGCGCTGAAGAAGTTCACCGGCAAGTCGGTGGAGGAAGCCCGCTGGGGCGCGAAGGCGGAGTTTGAAGGAGCGATGGAGATGGTGTCCGTAGCGGATGCCACAGAAATGCTGGATCGGTGGATGCAGGAAAAGGATTGATTTAGCCACGGAATACACGGAAAAACACCGAAAAATGCCTAACTGACTTCCGTGTTTTCCGTGGCTAACAGTTTTACTTCCGCGCGGTGTAATCCTGGTAAGACTTCTCTTCCACAAAGCGAGAGCCCAGCGCCAGGTTCACTTCTTTCTTGATCGCCGCTCGCTTGTCGTTGGTTACGTAAACGGCACGAGCCAGTTCGATAAAGCGCGGGCCGAAGTCCTGATCGGCTTCCTGGTCCCGGATATCGTCCTCGATCACCCAGAGCTCCTCGTTGACCGCTTTGAGCTGCTTGCGCAGTTCAGCAATATCATCAGCCTTGGCACCAATGGCTTCGTCCCAGGTTTTGCTGAGTTCATCCAGCTCCAGGCGTACGTTCTTTACTTTCTCTTCGTCCTTGATGCGCTCGGATTTGATTTCAAGGATGGTGATCTTGTCCAGCACTTCACCGAAGGATACGGGAACCTTGATTACGTCTGCCATTGTCTCGTCCTGCTTGCTCGTGGATTCTATATAACAAAGCCGCCGGGGCCTGTGCAGCGCCGACGGCTAAGGTTGCATTACCAGCCGGTATCAGTTTTTAACGTGGGTCAGCCACGCCTGATGTTCCGCCAGCTTACCCTTCACCGCATCAAAATACATACTCTGCAGCTTCTCGGTAATCGGGCCACGCTTGCCTTCGCCAATCTGACGTCCGTCCAGTTCACGGATCGGCAGAACTTCAGCGGCGGTGCCGGTGAAGAAGGCTTCTTCGGCGATGTACACTTCGTCGCGAGTGATGCGGCGTTCTTTCACCACCAGGCCCAGGTCTTTGGCGAAGTCGATGATGGTGGCGCGGGTGATGCCGGCCAAACAGGAAGTCAGTTCCGGGGTGTGCAGCTCACCGTTGCGAACGATGAAGATGTTTTCGCCGGAACCTTCCGCCACGTAGCCTTCGTTGTCCAGCAACAGGGCTTCTTCGGCGCCGCCGGAGATGGCTTCGTTAAGGGCCAGCATGGAGTTGATGTAGTTGCCGTTGGCCTTCGCCTTGCACATGGTGATGTTCACGTGGTGGCGGGTGTATGAGGAGGTGCGCACCTTGATGCCCAGCTCCTTGGCCTCTGGCGACATGTAAGACGGCCAGCTCCAAGCGGCAACCATTACGTGCACCTGCAGGTTGTCGGCGCGCAGGCCCATGCCTTCGGAACCCAGGAATACCATCGGGCGCAGGTAGGCTTCGTCCAGGTTGTTCTCACGAACCGCAGCGCGCTGGGCTTCATTGATCACGTCTTTGCTGAACGGCATTTTCATGTTCAGGATGTGGGCGGAGTTGAACAACCGGTCGGTGTGTTCTTTCAGCCGGAAAATTGCCGGGCCATTCGCGGTGTTGTACGCCCGCACGCCTTCAAAGCAGCCAAGGCCGTAATGCAGGGTGTGAGTGAGTACATGGGTTTTGGCTTCTCGCCAGGGAACCATTTCACCATCCAGCCAGATAAGGCCATCGCGATCAGCCATCGACATTTCTACAGTGCTCCTGAATAAGCAGTTTTCGGGGATCCAGCATTCTAGCAGGAAAGCCGGACAGAAATAAATTTAGCTTGCTACTGAATCATCACTTTTTTCCACATACTTTGGATGTAGTCACGCTCTTCCTGAAAGGCACTACCCTCCACCTGGCTGTTCAGGTTTTGCAGCGCCCTGCGGTGAATGGTCGAACGCAGGGTGATGTACACTGCCCGCAACTTCTCTGTGTCCTCTACCGGCAACACACCGGCACGGCCCAGCTCCTCCATCTGGCGGATATTGTCGCTCCACTGGGTCAGCTCCGGGTGTTCGGCACTCCAGGCCAGCATCAGGTACTGCACCATGAATTCGATATCCACAATACCACCGGCATCGTGTTTGATGTGAAACACCTCATTCCGCCGGATTTCCGGCGTGCCGAGGCTGCTGCGCATTTTCTCCCGCATCTCCACCACCTCCTGGCGCAGGGCGGTTTTATCCCTTGGCGCGCACAGAATCTGGTGGCGAATATCCTCGAAGGCTTGAAGGGTATCCGGGCAGCCGGCAACGCCACGGGCCCGGGCCAGGGCCTGGTGCTCCCAGGTCCAGGCATCGTTCTGCTGGTATTTCTCAAAGGCCTGCAGGGTACTCACCAGCAAGCCGGAGTTACCGGACGGGCGCAACCGCATATCCACTTCATAAAGCTGGCCTGAGGGCGTCTGGGTGCTGAGAATGTGCACAATGCGCTGGCCCAGGCGGGTGTAGAACACCGCGTTGTCGATGGGCTTGTCACCATCGGTGGCCAGTTGCGGATCGGCCTGATGCACAAACACCAGATCCAGGTCCGAGGTATACCCAAGCTCAATGCCACCCAATTTGCCGTAACCGATGATGGCGAAGTCTGTGTCACACGCCGAACCATCGGCCCGCCGCGGATAACCATGGCGGCTGACCAGGTTGGAGAAAGCCACGTCCACCACATGGTCCAGCACCACTTCGGCAATCCAGGTCAGGTAATCGCTCACCTTCATCAGAGGCAAGGTGCCCTTCAGCTCAGAAGCCGCCACCCGAAGCACATGGGCCTTCTTGAAGTAACGCAGGGCCTCCATCTGCTCTTCCAGGTCTTCGTAGGGAATACGCAGCATCTGCTGGCGCAGGTCGTCCTGCAGCTCTTCCTTGGCAGGCGGGCTGTACAGGCTTTCGGCATTCAGCAGTTCGTCCAGCAGCAGCGGGGTTTCTGCCAGCAGGCGGGCAATCCAGGGGCTGTCGCTACACAGGCGCACCAGCTGCGTAAGCGCGCCGGGGTTTTCCACCAGCAGCACCATGTAGGCGGTGCGGCGCAAAATGGCCTCGACCAGCTGCAATACCCGGTCGAGGGTTTCCGACGCATTCTCAACATCCATCAACGCGTTCAGCAATAACGGCATGAACTGGTTCAGCCGTTTGCGGCCCTGGGTTTGCAGGGTCTGCACGGTTCGGCTGTCCCGCAGGCTCGCCAGGCGCTTGTAACTGTCTTCCGGGTTTTCGAAACCTTTCTCCGCCAGCCATTCCACCGCAGCGGGCTCTTCCATTTCCGCCAGCCAGAGTTCGTAACAGCCGTCATCCATACCGTTTTCGGAATCGCCTTCCTCGTCTTCAGTCGCGATGATGTTGGCGAAGTGCCGGGCAACGCGATTGCGATGTTCATCCAGCGCATGCTGGAAGGCGGCCCAATCATCAAACTCCATAATGCGGGCAACCCGGGCCCGGGATAGCTCATCGTCCGGCAGAACCTGGGTCTGCTTGTCTTCCATACCCTGCAAGGCATGCTCCAGGTTGCGCAGAAACACGTAGGCTTCACGCAGCTCCTTCACAACGGCGGATGGCAGCAGCTCCAGCTCTTCCAGTTCCCTGAGGATGTTCAGCAGCTCCCGCTGTTGCAGCTCCCGGTCACGCCCGCCACGGATCAGCTGAAACGCCTGGACCACAAACTCGATCTCGCGGATACCGCCGCTGCCCAGCTTTATGTTGTTCTCCAACCCCTTGCGGCGCACTTCCCGGCTGATCATTTCTTTCATGCTACGAAGTGACTCGAACGCACTGAAATCAATGTATTTTCGGTAAACAAAGGGCTTGAGGCTCGCCATCAGCACCTCACCGGCACGCCGGTCGCCAGCCACAACGCGGGCCTTGACCATGGCGTAACGTTCCCAATCGCGCCCCTGATCCTGGTAATAGGTTTCCAGAGCGGCAAAGCTAAGAGCGAGCGCGCCACTCTGGCCGTAGGGCCGCAGGCGCATGTCCACCCGGAACACAAAACCATCCGCCGTAATCTGGTCCAGCGCCTGAATCAGTCGCTGGCCAAGGCGGATGAAAAACTGCTGGTTATCCAGGGCCCGTCGGCCACCTTCGGTTTCCCCCTTGGAGGGAAAGGCAAAGATCAGGTCGATATCCGAGGAAACATTCAGCTCCCGACCGCCGAGCTTGCCCATACCCAGCACCACCATTTTCTGGGGCACGTGGGCACCGGTCACCGGGTCACGACCCATGGGGGTACCGAATTCCTCACAGGTCTTTTCATAAAGCCAGCTGAGAGCGCCATCAATGGCCACGTCGGCAAAGGCGCTGGTGGCCAGCATGGTTTCGTTCAGATCTGCCCAGTTCATCAGGTCACGCCAGATAATGCGGAACTGGATTTCCCGACGGTACTGGCGAAGGGCTGCATGCAGCGATGGCTCTGAATCAACGATTGCCAGGAAATCGCCCCAGCGCTGTTTCAGCCACGCTTCTGTGGTGGGTTCGGTCAGCGGGCGGGCCTTAACGGCCGCCTGAACCTGCTCCGGATAACGTTCCAGCGTCTGGGCCAGAAACACACTGCGGGCGCAGGCCTCGGCAACATCCGCCGGCGACAGCTCCGCTGGTAACGAACCCATAGGCTCAGACATAACGCAAACCCCTGTCTCTCTGATATATTTCCGGTACTGTATAACGAACTTGCCACGGACTGAACAGGCAGCCCCACTCCATGATGCGCAATCGTCGCCCGCTGAACCCGGAACACTCGCAGCCACACCTGCCGATGGGTGGCCTGATCCGGAAACGGATCAAGCGCCTTTTCCTCGCCCTTGGCGCACTGGTTTCCGCGCAGATATTGATTCTCTGGGCTGCGGAGCCTTTGAGCTTTTTCGAAGCCGCGTGGCTCACAATGACCACACTGGTCACCGTAGGCTATGGTGACTACGCGCCGGTAACCGCCATCGGTCGCATCAGTACCGTGGTGCTGATGTTTGTAACTGCCATCACCCTGCTCACACTGATTGTCAGCGACTATATTGAATACCGGTTCTACCGCCGTGAACGAATCCTCTCCGGACGCTGGATTTACAACATGAAAGACCACATCGTAATCATCAACACCCCACGCACCGGTGGCGAACAATACTTCATGCGCTTCGCCACCCAGATTCGGTCGATACCGGAGTACCACACGGTGCCGATCATGCTTCTGACCCGACAGTTTCCCGGCGGCCTGCCGGCAGAGCTTCGGGATTGCGGCATGGTGCACTTCCACGGTGCAGGCAATGATCCGGAAGCGCTGAAATCCGTCCACGCCGGCAGTGCCAGGCACGTGATTGTGCTCGCGGCCGACGAGTCCGATCCTTTCTCCGACAGCCTGACCTTCGATATCGCCCACCGGCTGGCAGAGTCCAACCTTGGCGGCAAAACCACCGTGGAATGCGTGAGTGATGCCAACCGGGATCGCTTCAAGGCCCTGGGGGTGAGAACCATCATACGGCCGGTTCGAACCTATCCGGAAATCATGGTGCGCGCCGTGGTGGCGCCAGGTTCAGAGAAAGTGCTGGAAGACATGTTCAACTACGAGCGTGACCACCCACACCGCTACGACCTGGAACTGGATGATCTTACCTGGGCGGATATTGTCAGCGCTCTGGTTCGCCACGGAATAGGAACTGCTCTGGCCTACATTGATCACGACAACGAGGTAATCTGCCACCCGGATACCAACGCCGAAGTTGAGGGCAAGGGGCTGATTGTTCTGGTTCGCTCCAGCGAGACGCCGGAGGTGTCAGTGGTAGAGGAAGCGCTTGACCGGTATCGGGAGTTTCTCAAGCAGTGGCGCGCCATGCATGAGCAAAACGAGAAAGCCGTCACCGAGAAGCCTGAAGAAAATCCTTCAGCCGGCGGCAGCGAGCGCTAACTGCAACTGGCCGAACTCAGGAAACTGCTCAACCAGGCTCGCCACGGCAATACCGTCTTCCAGTGCCCTGGCTACCGGCCTCCACACCGGCACTAGCCCGACCGCTTCCGCCTGCCGCTCAATCTCCGCAAGCGTGCTGGCGGGCAGACGCATCGTATCACCGGTTAACCAGGCCAGACTCAGGTAATGCAGAAAGGATAGCGAGCTGAACCCTGAAGCTGGCAATGCCAGGGACGGGCGGTAGATTCCGGCAAGGTAGTAGCCCTGCTCGGCTTTGCTCACAAGGTTAAGAAATACCGGAACGGCTTGTGCGAGCGCGCGGGCATTTTCAAGCAGCGCTGCCGGCTCGCCCGCTTTCAGCTCAAATTCCACTTCATACAGGGGCCTTGCCTGCTTTCCGCCTACCACTTCGCCTGAGTCCAGAGCGACCTCAATGACGGACTCTGCTTGCTCGAGCATGATAATGCGCCGCTGGAAGTTGGTCTCGAAAACCAGTTCCAGTTCGCCAAGGTCGACCTCAGATCTCAACGGAGTCTGTTCCAGAAGCTCAAGATCCAGATCCGGCCCCGGCAGATCCCACTCCCACTCCTGGCGGCGATGGGCTCCGTTTACGAACTCGCCCTGGGTTTTCAAGGTCTGGATGTAGCGACCACCGGCCTGACGGACTCGCAACGCGGCACGGGCCTGATTCAACGCAGCATTCGGGGTGTCATAGTAACGATTGACCAGTGTTTTAACCGGACCTTCGCTTGCACCCGGTTGACCTTTGAGCCACTCGAAGGCCCGGGACTGTGCGGATTCCGATAGGGTCAGCTTTACTTCAAGTTCCGTGGCCACTGGAGTGCTCCTGATGATTTCTTTTCCTGCCAAAACAGAAAAGCCGGTGACAGAGTCACCGGCTTTATAACTACTAGATTAGCAAAACCACAAGCCGGCTCAAACATTTCCTTATCTACCGCCCTTTTGTGAGGCGCCAGATACAACTCTGTCACATTTCTGTGCACTAACCCTTTTTGCCGGTTTCCAGCATGAACGTGACAGGGCCGTCATTCACCAGGGCCACCTTCATATCTGCCCCGAATTGCCCCTCACCCACACGGTCCTCACCCAGCTCAGCGCGCGCCTGTGCAATAAAGTTCTGATACAGGGAATTGGCCATATCCGGCGCAGCCGCCAGCGAGAACCCCGGGCGGGTACCGGAGCCGGTATCGGCGGCAAGTGTGAACTGGGGAACAATCAGCAGGGATCCGCCGGAGTCCTGAACATTAACGTTCATCCGGCCCTGCTCGTCGGGGAATACCCGGTAAGAGAGGATTTTTCGGCACAAGTCCCTGGCCTCATTCTGTGCGTCGTCCTTTTCTACACCCAGCAATAACAGAAGCCCCGGCCCGATGGCCGAAATCTTTTCGCCATCCACCGTTACACTGGCTTCGGAAACGCGCTGGATCAGTCCTTTCATTCCATCCCTTGGCAAGACTAGCACAGGGCTAAAAATCAGCAACGCGCAAGAGTGTATAGGGCCATCGGCGGGGCCGCAAGCCCTTGAAGGCCAATAATAAGTCTATGCTCAACCGGCGCTGGGCAGGCTTTTCGCCACTACCTCTTCTACGCCCCGCAACAGCGCATCCACAATAGCCGGCTCGGATGCGGAATGGCCGGCATCCCGGATAATATGCAGCTCGGCTTCCGGCCAGGCCTGGTGCAGAGCCAGGGCATTATCCAGCGGGCACACCATGTCGTAACGGCCGTGCACAATTACCCCGGGGATATCCGCCAACCGACCCGCGTCCCGCACAATCTGATCCGGTTCCAGAAAGGCGTTGTTCATGAAGTAGTGGCACTCAATACGTGCCAGGGCTATGGCGACATGGGGGTGGCCGAAATGCCCCACCACCTTGGGGTTCGGATGCAGGGTGGCACAGCGGCCTTCCCAGATCGACCAGGCCTTGGCCGCCTGTATCTGCTCCAGTTCATTGGCGCTGGTGAGCCGGCGATAAAAGGCGGTCACCATGTCATGACGCTCGTATTCAGGAATCGGCGCCAGAAAATCCTGCCAGTAATCCGGAAACACCCGGCTCGCACCTTCCTGATAAAACCACTGAATATCTCGCGGCCGGCACAGGAAAATGCCCCGCAACACCAGCCCGAGAACCCGCTCCGGATAGGCTTCGGCATACACCAGGCTGAGCGTGGAGCCCCAGCTGCCACCAAACAGCAACCAGCGGTCAATGCCCAGAAACTGGCGAATGGTTTCCATGTCCTGCACGAGGGTGTCGGTGCTGTTGCCTTCCAACTCCGCCAGCGGCGTGGAACGGCCAGCGCCGCGCTGGTCCATCAGGATAATCCGGAAGCGCTCGGCATCGAAGAATCGCCGATGGTAATCCTCACACCCACCACCCGGGCCACCGTGGACCACAAGCACAGGAATGCCATCCGGATTGCCGGATTCTTCCAGGTACAACTCATGGGGTTCGTCCACCGCAAGGCGGTGACGGGCGTAGGGGTCGATGTCGGGGTAGAGGTTCAGCATGACGAACTCCGTTTCAGGGATAACGGCAGTCTAGCTGAGTTGGGTGGAGACAATAAAGGAGGGATTGGTTTGCCACGAAATCCACGAAAGGACACGAAAGAAACTCAAAAGAAAAAGATTATTTTTTTTGCCACGGACACTCACGGAATTACACGGACAACTGCCAAAAGCATTTTTGTCCGTGAGGGTCAGTGAGTGTCCGTGGCCAATCAGTTTCTTTCTTTCGTGTTCTTTCGTGGATTTCGTGGCAAAAAGTCTTTTACTTCTTACCCGCGCGCTTACGCTCGTTCTCGGTCAGAAGCTTCTTGCGCAGACGGATCGACTTGGGCGTGACTTCTACCAGCTCGTCGTCGTCAATGAACTCCAGCGCCTGCTCCAGGGTGAACTTGATGGGCGGCACCAGGCCGATCACTTCGTCTTTACCGGAGGCACGCATGTTGTCCAGCTTCTTGCCCTTGGTGGGGTTAACCACCAGGTCGTTGTCGCGGCTGTGGATACCACACAGCTGGCCTTCGTAGATTTCCTGGCCCGGGTCCAGGAACAGCTTGCCCCGGCTCTGCAGGGTTTCCAGCGAGTAGGTCAGCGCAGTACCGGTCGCCATGGAAACGATAACGCCGTTCTGGCGGCTGGTTACGTCACCCATTTTCACCGGGCCGTAGTGGCTGAAGGTGGAAGTCAGGATGCCGGTACCGGAGGTCATGGTCAGGAAGGTGTTCCGGAAACCGATCAGGCCGCGGGCCGGAATGGTGTATTCCAGGCGGATTCGGCCCTTGCCGTCCGGGATCATGTTGGTCATGTCACCCTTACGCAGACCCATCTGTTCCATGATCGCACCCTGGTGCTGCTCTTCGATGTCGATGATCACGTTTTCGTACGGCTCTTCCTTCTGACCGTTTACTTCCTTGACCACCACTTCCGGGCGGCCTACGGCCAGCTCGAAGTTTTCGCGGCGCATGTTCTCGATCAGAACCGACAGGTGCAGCTCACCACGGCCAGACACCTTGAACTTGTCCGCTGAATCGCCTTCTTCAACACGCAGTGCCACGTTGTGCAGCAGTTCTTTTTCCAGGCGCTCTTTGATGTTACGGCTGGTTACGTACTTGCCTTCTTTACCGGCAAACGGCGAATCGTTTACCTGGAAGGTCATGGATACGGTGGGCTCGTCAACGGTCAGCGCCGGCAGGGCTTCTACGTTAGAGGGATCACACAGGGTGTCGGAAATGAACAGCTGGTCCAGGCCACTTACGCACACAATGTCGCCAGCCTGGGCTTCTTCAACTTCCACACGCTGCAGGCCGGAGTGGCCCATGATCTTCAGAATACGGCCGTTGCGCTTCTTGCCGTCGGCACCGAGAGCCACCACCGGAGTGTTGGTCTTCACTTTACCGCGCATGATACGGCCGATACCGATCACACCCAGGAAGCTGTTGTAGTCCAGCTGGGAGATCTGCATCTGGAACGGGCCGTCCATGTCAACAGAAGGCGCAGGCACGTGGTCAACAATCGCCTGGAACACGGCGTCCATATTGTCCTGGAGGTCTTCATGGTCCATACCGGCAATGCCGTTCAGGGCGCTGGCGTAAACAATCGGGAAGTCCAGCTGCTCGTCGGTGGCACCCAGGTTATCGAACAGGTCAAATACCTGGTCTACAACCCAGTCCGGGCGCGCACCCGGGCGGTCGATCTTGTTCACAACCACAATCGGACGCAGGCCCGCTGCGAAAGCTTTCTGGGTAACAAAGCGGGTTTGCGGCATGGGGCCGTCGATGGAATCCACCACCAGCAGCACACTGTCTACCATGCTCATTACCCGCTCAACTTCGCCACCGAAGTCAGCGTGGCCCGGGGTGTCTACGATGTTGATATCGTAGTCCTTCCATTTCAGCGCGGTGTTTTTTGCCAGAATGGTAATGCCACGCTCTTTTTCCTGGTCGTTGGAGTCCATAACGCGCTCGTTTTCGAGCTCTTTACGGTCCAGGGTGCCAGACTGGCGCAGCAACTGGTCAACCAGGGTGGTTTTACCGTGGTCGACGTGGGCAATGATGGCGACGTTTCTAAGCTTATCAATCACAACGGGTATCCTGCAGAAATTAGCGGCGCGCAGTATATCGAAAAGTCCATGTCGATAATATGAAGAATAGTGCCTAATATGTAACCAACCCTTCCGGCGCACTGATATCAGGCAATCCACCGGTTTTCGCACCAAAGTGGTGCGCTATTCTGGTGCAATTCCAGGCCGGCCACCGTACACTTTTGCACACACAACGCACCAAAGCCTTGCCACTGCGCTGTTGTGGCGCAGTTACACAAAACTGGCAAGGCACTTGCTTAGTGAGGAGCAGCCGTAATTGAAAGGTAAGGGCCAAAGGCTTCTGGTAAGCTGCCTTCACCTGCAAGAGATCGGGCCTCAGCACACTGAACGATCCGGCACAACGAACACGAAATCACTACGGAGCATGCACAATGTCCAAGACGATTGATTTGATCAAAGAACACGAAGTCAAATGGGTTGACCTGCGCTTCACCGACAGCCGCGGTAAAGAACAGCACGTTACACTGCCTGCCACTGAAGTAGACGAAGACTTTTTTGCCGACGGCAAGATGTTCGACGGCTCTTCTATTTCTGGCTGGAAAGGCATCAACGAGTCCGACATGATCCTGATGCCGGTTGATGAAACCTCCGTGCTGGATCCGTTCACCGAAGAAACCACCGTTAACATTACCTGCGACATCGTGGAACCCACCACCATGCAGGGTTACGAGCGTGACCCCCGCTCAGTTGCCCGTCGCGCAGAGGAATACCTGAAGTCTACCGGCATTGCCGACGGCGCTCTGTTCGGCCCGGAGCCGGAGTTCTTCATCTTTGATTCCGTTAAGTGGAAGACCGACATGCAGGGCTCCATGTACGAGCTCTACTCTGAAGAAGCCGCCTGGGTATCCGGCGAAGACTTCGACCGCAACAACATCGGCCACCGCCCGGGCGTGAAAGGCGGCTACTTCCCGGTTCCGCCGGTAGACAGCCTGCACGACCTGCGTGGCGCCATGTGTGCGGCGATGGAAAGCATGGGCCTGACCATCGAAGTGCACCACCACGAAGTGGGCACGGCCGGCCAGTGTGAAATCGGCGTTGGCCCGAACACCCTGACCCGCAAGGCAGACGAAGTTCAGATTCTGAAGTACTGCGTGCACAACGTAGCCCACGCCTACGGCAAAACCGCCACCTTCATGCCCAAGCCGGTAGTGGGTGACAACGGTTCTGGCATGCACGTACACATGTCCCTGAACAAAGACGGCAAAAACCTGTTCGCAGGTGACAGCTATGCCGGCCTGAGCGAAATGGCCCTGTACTACATCGGCGGCATCATCAAGCACTCCAAGGCCATCAACGCCTTCACCAACCCGGCCACCAACAGCTACAAGCGCCTGGTACCCGGCTTTGAAGCCCCGGTCATGCTGGCCTACTCTGCCCGTAACCGTTCCGCTTCCATCCGGATTCCGTACGTAAGCAGCCCGAAGGCGCGCCGTATCGAAGTGCGCTTCCCGGACCCGGCAGCCAACCCGTACCTGGCCTTCGCCGCCCTGATGATGGCCGGCCTGGACGGCATCCAGAACAAGATCCACCCTGGCGATGCCATGGACAAGGACTTGTACGACCTGCCGAAGGAAGAAGCCATGAACATCCCGCAGGTAGCCACTACCCTGCAGGAGGCGCTCGATTGCCTGGCAGAAGACCACGAGTTCCTGACCCGCGGCGGCGTGTTCACCGAAGACATGATTGCCGGCTACATCGACCTGAAGCGTGGCGAAGTTGAGCGTATCAACATGACCACTCACCCGGTTGAATTCGAACTGTATTACTCCTGCTAAGCCCCTGCACCAATTTGGTGCGGCCCGGTAGCAACAAGCCCCGCCCCGTGCGGGGCTTTTTTATAGCTGGCTTTGTGAGGCCCTTAACGATATGTAACCCAAGCAAGCCCGCCAGCCGTTGAAAACCCCGCCAACGGCGCCGATAATCGAGGCAGTTGATCAATGCAGGCCTTTATTATGAAAACACCTCTCGCCCTTGTAACCGGATTCTGTTTACTGGCCGCCGCCGGCGCCCACGCAGAGGTGTACCGGCATGTGGATGCCCAGGGCAACGTCACCTTCTCAGACGAGCCGATGCAGGGCAGCGAAACCGTTAAAGTAAAACCGGTGACCACCATCACCCTGCCCAAACCGGAAGTGGTGCGGGAAACCGACCAGCTTCGGCAAGAAGTCCAGAAGGAAGGCGCCAACTACGACAGCCTCACTTTTGTGCACCCGCAAAATGACCAGGCCTTCCACAGCGGCAGTGGCGACGTCACCTTTGAAGTGCGCAGCACCCCCGGCCTCCAGCGTGGCCACAAATACGAAATCACCCTCGACGGCCAGCCCGTAGGCCAGAGCTCCTCCGGCTCGGTAACTGTGAACAACATTGATCGCGGCACCCACCAGGCCGGAGTGCATATTGTGGACGACCAGGGCGTTCAGGTGAAAACCGGCCCCGGTATCAGCTTTACCGTTCATCGCCCGTCTGTTCTGCGCCGATAACACATCAGCGGTAGCACCCGGAATCAGTTGCACCAATTTAGTGCATACGCACCACATTAACGCCATACTCTGGGCAGCGAAGGGGCAAATCGCCGGCTGCCTGTAGCCTTTCCCGAACCATCTGCACCAGGCCACAGCACCGCCATGCCCCACAGGCCGGCCCACGCCCGGCCGTTGCCCATTTTTTTCTGTCAGCCAGAAAAACTGGTTCGGATTTTGCAAATCCGGGGTACACGCATGAAACGAAAACGGAAGCCGAGCATGACGTTGCAGCCGCCCGCCACCCCGGACAGTGGATACAAAAGCATTCTGGACAGCCTGAGCACCTCCCTTCTGGTGCTGGGCGAAGACCTCACTATCCGTTACCTGAACCCGGCGGCCGAGAATCTGTTTGAAACCAGCCTGACCCGCACCCGGGGCCTGCCCCTGGGCGACCTGTTGATCGACTCCAGCGACGCCCTGAAGACCCTGTACGCAGCCCTCAACAACGGACAGTCCTACACCCGCCGCGAGGCCGAGTTCGCCCTGCTGACAGGCTCACGCTTCACCGTAGACTATTCGGTAACCCCGGTCAGCGTAGACCCGACCGAGCTGGTGATCGAAATCCAGCCGAAAGACCGGATGCTGCGCATCAGCCGGGAAGAAGACATCATCTCCCAGCAGGAAACCACCCGCATCCTGGTGCGCGGCATGGCCCACGAAATCAAGAACCCGCTGGGGGGCATTCGAGGTGCGGCGCAACTGCTGGACCGGGAACTGAACAGCGAAGACCAGCGCGAATACACCCAGGTGATCATTAACGAAGCCGACCGCCTGCGCAGCCTGGTAGACCGCATGCTGGGCCCTAACAAGGCCCTGCAAATGGCCAGCACCAACATCCACGAAGTACTGGAACGGGTACGCACCCTGATTGAAGCCGAAAGCAAGGGCCGGGTGCGCCTGAAGCGGGATTACGACCCCAGCATTCCGGAATTCACCGGCGACAAGGAACAGCTGATCCAGGCCTTCCTGAACATCGCCCGCAACGCCATGGAAGCCGCCTTCGAAAACCAGGTAGACAGCCACAGCGGCGACATGCCCACCATCACCTTCCGCACACGGGCCCTGCGCCAGTTCACCATCGGCCACCGACGCCACCGCCTGGTGTGCCGGGTAGACATTATCGACAACGGCCCGGGTATACCGCCGGAACTGCTGCAGAACGTCTTCTACCCCATGATCAGTGGCCGGGCGTCCGGCACGGGCCTGGGGCTTTCCATTACCCAAAGCATCATCGGCCAGCATCGCGGGCTGGTGGAATGCGAGAGTGAACCGGGAAGAACCGACTTCATCATCTTCCTGCCTCTGGAGGACAACCAATGAGCCGAACGGGAAACGTCTGGATCATAGACGACGACAAAAGCATCCGCTGGGTACTGGACCGTGCCCTTACCCAGGCCGGCCTGCACCCCCGCGTATTCGACAGCGGTGAAAGCATCATGATGCGCCTGGAGCACGAACAACCGGATGCCATCATCAGCGACATCCGCATGCCCGGCGTAGACGGCATTACCCTGCTGTCCAGGATCGTGAAGAAGCACCCGGACCTGCCCGTTATCATCATGACCGCCCACTCCGACCTGGACAGCGCGGTGACCAGCTACCAGACCGGTGCCTTCGAATACCTGCCCAAACCCTTTGATGTGGATGAAGCCGTGGCCCTGGTTAAGCGGGCCATCGCCCACAGCCACGAGAAAAAGGCCGCGGCGGAACCACAGATGGAGTCGGTTCAGAAAAACCTGGAAATCATCGGCGAAGCACCCGCCATGCAGGAGGTGTTCCGGGCCATCGGCCGGCTCTCCAACTCCAACATTACCGTGCTGATCAACGGCGAGAGTGGCACCGGTAAAGAACTGGTGGCCCAGGCCCTGCACAACCACAGCCCCCGGGCCCACAACCCGTTCATCGCCCTGAACATGGCCGCCATTCCCAAAGACCTGATTGAATCGGAACTGTTCGGCCACGAAAAAGGCGCCTTCACCGGCGCCGGCGCCACCCGCCAGGGCCGGTTTGAGCAGGCCAACGGCGGCACCCTGTTTCTGGACGAAATCGGCGACATGCCCGCCGACACCCAGACCCGACTGCTGCGAGTACTGGCCGATGGCGAGTTCTACCGGGTAGGCGGCACCACCCCCATCAAAGTGGATGTGCGCATCATCGCCGCCACACACCAGGATCTGGAAAAACTGGTGCAGGCCGGCAGCTTCCGCGAAGACTTGTTCCACCGCCTGAACGTAATTCGCGTACACCTGCCCAAACTGGCTGAACGCCGAGAAGACATCCCCAAACTGATGCAGCACTTCCTGAAACGGGCCGCCAAGGAACTGTCGGTAGAAGCGAAAATACTGCGGCCAGACGCTGAAGAATACCTGACCACCCTGCCCTGGCCCGGCAACGTGCGCCAACTGGAAAACACCTGCCGCTGGCTGACCGTAATGGCCAGTGGCCGGGAAATCCACGTAGACGACCTGCCCCCGGAACTCCTGCACCAGGCGGAAAGTGAGCACAGCGCCACTGGCCAGACCTGGCAGGAAGGCCTGAAAAACTGGGCGGAACAGGAACTGAAACGCGGCAAGAAATCGATCCTGGACACCGCCGTGCCGGAGTTCGAGAAGATCATGATCGAGGTGGCCCTGAAGCACACCGGCGGGCGCCGCCGGGATGCCTCCGTGCTGCTTGGCTGGGGCAGGAATACGCTGACCCGGAAGATCAATGAGCTGAAAATCGATTCTGCTGAGGACTCGGAAGACTAAGCAGCCGTCAATCCTGGGCGACGGACGCCGCTGGCTGCGTGCAGATTTGAACCAGCCCGGCATCAATGGCGAAGAAGACCAGCTTCGCCATCGACTCGATTCCAAGGCTGCTCTTAATGGCGGTCACCGTATTGGCCACGGTTTTCTTTTCGATTGCCAGGGCATGGGCAATTTCATCGTTGCTTAACCCGCGAGCCAGCATGGAAAACACTTCAAACTGCCGGCGCGTCAGTTGCTGCAGCTTTGAGGACTCAGATGCTTGATCATTGAAAGACGACTTCATGATCAGATCGTATTCAACAAAGATTTCACCTTCAGCAACTCGCTGGACCGCCTTGATCAGAGTGTCAGTATCGCAGGACTTGGTGATGTATCCCATGGCGCCTACCTGGAGGGCGCGCTTAACGATGGGGACTTCGTTGTACATGCTGAAAAACAGGATGCGAGCATCTTTCTGATCCTCCAGAATTCGGGCCGCGGACTCAATACCGCTGATGCCGGGCAGTCCGACATCCATGATGATCAGGTCCGGCTGATGCACTCGGCAGTACTCACAAGCCTCTTCACCGGAGGCAGCCTCGACGACCTCACACGGCTCCAGGGCCATCGATAACAGGCTCACATACCCCTGCCGTACCACCGCATGGTCATCCGCAATCAGAATTTTCATTTTGAGCTCATTTATTGTTGGTGTTTGCCAAACCAGATTATCACAACGGTCTCCAATATCTGCTCACCCAAGCCTATACGAAAAAGGCTCCGGCTGCCTGGCAACCGGAGCATCGGAAGAAAAATGCCGGGAAAAGGAAGGAAACCCGGCCAAGCGATATGACTAACCGAGGGTCATATCAAAACCTCACTGTTGCGCCAGCAACAACCGTTCTCGGAGCGCCGGGGCGGATGCCGTCCTGCACATCCGAGATATACAGCTTGTCTGACAGGTTGCGCCCCTGAACCCACAAGGTTGCATCCGTGGTGGTTGGCAACTTGTAGCTTGCCCGTGCCGAGAACAGGGTACGGCTCGGCACCTTGCCCGCCTCGCCGTCGGAGGTCAGCTCACGGGTATTTTCGATATCACTGTAGAAGGACCCCAGATGGCTGACAGTGGCGCTCAAGTGCCAGCCGGCCATGTGATCCATCCCAACGGTGAAGCTGCCTGCCCGGGTCGGGATTTCAGGTACCCGATTGTCGTCCAGGGGTCCGGTGGTGAAACGGGCATCGGTGTAATTCAGCGCAGCTTCGGCGAACAGGTTGTAATCCGCCAGATAGAAGGCAGAGGAATCGATTCTGGCGCCGACATCGACGCCGATAATGCGCGAATCCGCTGCGTTTACAAACAACGCATCGCCGAATTCGTCCACATCATCACGAATCAACGTGTCCTTGATGCGATTGTGGAACACAGCTGCATCGAGGCTGACGCCTTTGATTGCGCTGGTACGGACACCCAACTGGCTGTTCACGCCGGTTTCCGGGGTGAGCGGAAACTCATCCGAGCGAGCCGAGGCAGGCGCATAACCGCGATGGATGCCGGCGTAGATCTCTGATTGCGCAAACCCTGTGTAAAGCAGGCTGATCCCAGGCAGGAACAATGAGTTGGAATCCTTTTCCCGAACACCTTCGTCACTGCTACCAGGGCGAAACACCGTGTCTTTGTATTGGTTGTAGGTTTCATAACGAAGGCCCGGGGTCACCGTCCAATCACCAAAGCTCATGCTATTCTGGATATATCCGGAAACCGCCTCGGCATCGTATTCCACCAGGCGCCCGTCACGGGTGTAACCGTCCTCGCCAGAGACCGCCAACAAACGGCCGCGGTTGCCCTCATCCAGCTTCTCACCCGGCAGGCCAACAGGGCGGCGGTCCTCAAAGTTATGGTTTTCGTAGCGTACGCCGGTCTGGATACGATGGGTCAGCCCAAGCGCTTCAATGTTGGCCCACTCCAGTCGGCTCTCAACCCCCAGGTTCTCATAACGGCGATCCCGGCCTTCCATCACGCCGCCGTCTGCAGGTGCCGTGCCGCGAGTCTGGAAACGCGGGCGGTCCAGGTCTGTAAAGAAGACTTTACTGGACACGCTGACATCGTCCGTCACCTGCAGGTTATGGGTCAGGTCGTACTTCAGGTAGTTCACCGAAATGTTGTTATCTTCGCGCCCCTCATCGAAACGGCTCTTGTTGCGGGGCGCGTCACGATACTCCTGCAGAGAAAGATTCGCTTCGTCGTAACCATCGCTGCGCTCACGCAAGTAGGTCACAGACGCCGCCAGCTGGTTGCGTTCATTAACCTGCCATTCCAGGCCAGTGTAGAAATCGTCGTACTGCTGCTCTTCCACATCAAAGGTTCCGTCAGCACGCTTGCCGGTGTAGGAGAACACCATGCCGACATCGCCTTCAGTGCGGCGATGGTGAATATGCTGCTGGATGGTGTCCTGGTTGCCCACGCCCACTTCGATGACGGTTTCCGGCACCGGGGTAGGTTTCAGGTTACGGAAATTGACGATGCCGTTGTTGTTCAGAGGGCCGTGGACAATCTGCCCTGCGCCCTTGTAGACCTCAACGCGCTCCAGGCGCTCCAGCGGCGGGGTGTAATGCGCACCGGAATCGAGATATGCACTGTTGTTGATCGGCGTGCCGTCTTCGAGCAAGAGCACCTTACGGGAACGACGCGGCGGTGCACCGCGAACACCAATACCGGAGCGCCGGCCGAGGACATCATCATCAATGGTGCGCACGCCCGGCACAAAGTCCAGGGCATCATGCAGGGTGTAGGGCTTATACACATCGATCTGGTCACGGGTCAGCACGCTCGCGGCACCCGGCATGCCCTCAACAGACGTGGGCACCAGGCTACGCACATCCAGTGCCGGCAGATACACTGCCTCGCCTGTCTGCTGGGCCATCACAATGCCCGGAACGGAAGCCAGAACGGCGAAACGCACCGCGCGGATTATTGGTTTCAACATCAAACTCATCGTATTCCCCTTAGCACAGGTTTTTATTGCTGTTGGGGTAACCTTAGAGTGGGGAGCGATTCGGGAGAACTGAACGATGGAACCTGAGGAGGCCTACTTTGGGTCGGGACATTTTCCCGTTAAAGCCGGGCGTTACCGCAGGGAGAAGGCGACGGGCAAGGTCACCGTCAACTCGGGCCGGCCATAATCCGCAGGCACTCCGGGTAACGGTACCGCCCTGGACAACATATCCCGCACCTCGTCATCCAGGGGGCGAAAGCCCGCACTCTTTACCACCCGGGAGTCTGCCACCTGGCCTTGCCGGTTAACCGTAAAGGTCACCTCGACCACACCTTCCCGACGCATGCGGCGAGCCGAATCGGGGTAACGTTTATAGCGGTTCAGGTGGCCCAGTAACGCTTGCAGATAACGGGCTTCATCGTTCACCACACCACCGGTATCTGCCTGTGTCGCGGGGGTTGCCGAGGCATCTTCGGCGGGGGCCAAGTTAGGCTCTGCGGTGGGTGCCGGGTCGGCGCCACTGATTTCGGGCACCTCCTGCTCCTCTACGTCCCTATCGGGTTCTGACGTTATCGATACTGGCTCGACAGGCTCCGGCTCTGGCTCTGGCGTTGGTTGTGGCTTGAGCTCTGGTTCTGGCAGGGGTTCTGGCTTTGTTTCTGGCGACGGCGCGGGCATGGGGGCCTGCAAGGAATCAGGCTTCTGCAGGGGCTCCTCTTTCGGGGTGGTCTGTACCGGCTCCGGATCAGTATCAGAAGGATTTTCAGCAGGCGACATGTCAGCACTCGCCAGCGTCACAAAAACACCATCGGCCCCTTCATCTGCGGCCACATCCAGCACCGGCTGGTGCGCCAATACACCCTGCACGACCAGGAAGGCTCCGGCATGAAACGCCAGTGCACAGAGCGCACCCGCAAACAGATACCGACGCTTCAAGCCCATCACGGGCTCCGCCGCGTGGACAGGTGCACCGATTCAAACCCTGCTTCCGACACCCAGGCCAACACCGGCTGCCATTGCTCTGCCGTTAACGTCTGATCAATCTTGACCAGCACCGGGGATTGGGAGCGCGCCGCTCCCTCCACACCCCAGCCATCCGCCAATGCCCTCGAGAGCTCGTCGTGCTGGACCGGGGTGCCATTGAGAAAAACCTCACCACCTTCCGTCATCAGAATCTCGACCTGCGCTGACACCTCCGGTTCGCCGGAGTCCATGGCTGGCGGAACAAACGGCAAACCATCAGACGCCCGAATCTGACCGGCCAGCATGAAGAAGATCAGCATCAGAAAGACCACGTTGATCAGCGGTATCAGATGATCGTCATTACTGGCCGCCGGAGCGCTGCCACGTTTGATGTTCATTCTGCCGCCCCAGTGTTCACCGAGACGCTGGCTGCACCCAATCCCCCTACCTTATCGAGCAACCAGACCACCTGTTGTATTGAACTCGCTGGATGGGGTGTGAGGATCACGGTTCGGTCGCCTCCTGCGAGCAGGTCTCTCAGCTGCCTGTCATCCAGAAACACGAGCGGCTCATCCGGCAGGATTGGTCGGCCATCCGGTGCCATCCCCAGCATCAATGGTGGCTCACCGGAGACCTCTGAGCCCTCGCCCGTCGACATCGTCAAGTCGAGACTCTGCCACTGGATAAACGAGGAGGTCAGCATGAAAAACAGCAGTAGAATGAACACCACATCAATCAGTGGTGTCAGACCAATCAGCTTTCGGGAGGGTGCCGCAGGGCGATCAAGCTGCATGGCCCCGCCGCTCATCACTGGCGTTAAGAGGATTAGCCGCCGGCTCAGACACATTCACCGCGCCGAAAGTATTGCCAACCAAGGGCCCGGTAAACACCGCGGTCAGCGCATCTTCCATCTCATCCACCAGGCGATCCGTTTTACGCTCAAGGTAGCTGTGCAACATGACCACGGGAATGGCCACAATCAGGCCCGCAGCCGTGGTCAGCAGCGCCTGCCAGATCCCTCCCGACAGCACCGACGGGTCCACCTGGTTACCCGCCGCTTCCATCTGCTGGAACGCCAGAATCATCCCCATTACCGTACCCAGAAGGCCCAGCAACGGGCTTAATGTGGCAATGACTTCCAGCGGCTTCAGATAGCTCTTGAACGACGCCAAGTGCCGGGACGCCTGCCGGGCCAGCTCCTCCCGAACCAGCGGCGCGTCACCATGGCGCATCACCGAGGCCATGGCACTGGCCACCAATGCTGGCACCGGCTGCTGGCTGGCCATCAAGAGACTGTGGGCGTCACGCACTTGGCCATCCCGCCACAAAGACAGACTGTCCGAAACTTTTGTTTTGGATTGCCAGGTGGCCAAAAACAACTGCAGCGATTTGCCAACAATCAACGTGACGGCAACCATGGAGAATACCAACAAGATCGCCACCACCGGCCCGCCAATACCCAGCAATTCCACCAACCCGGGCGTCAACACACCCATTTCCACCAACGGATTCAACCACTCAGACATCACGTCACCCAATTCCGCGCAAATGGCACTGATTCAACCTGAGCGTGACACAATGCCAGGACCGCCTGAACCGCCCTTTGGTCGCCGCTTCCCCAACTTTGGTCGTACTACGGAAAGACGCTAGGTGTCCCGACCTGTCCGTTGATACTGTCGAGACGTGTGGATGAAGAGAACAACGCGATGAAATTCTGGATAACGATACGTGTGGCTGGCATCACACTGCCCTTTCAAGCTCACAGTGAAGGCGACCTGACCTGCCCGGTAGCCGGGCATCAGGAGGCAGGAATGACCGGCAGCATACGCATCTATTGATGACGCCGGGGGCTTAGTTAGCAGGCACTTCCCGCCAGTAGATGATGCGGTCGTTGCCTCGGTAGACGCCGAAGGTGGCCCAGGCATAGGGGTTGACCAGGCTATCCGAGTTGTCTGCGTCCCAGAAGTCTTTTAGCCAATCATTGCCTGTATCCAGATCCACCCGAATCCCACTCGCGTTGGGAGACTCAGTTCCGGAAGGGCTAGGAGCTGACAGCTTCAATCTGTAATCGGCCGCCCCGGAAATTACAGGGCGACCGTCTTCCAGAGCAAGCTCGGCTTCAGCCACCTCAACTACGCCAGTCTGGCCAGTGGCAAAGGCAGAGCCATCAAAATCCACCGATGTGTTTTCAGGCAAGTCGTAGAACCAGCAGTTTTCGTCCTCGTGTATCCGGAACCCACCACTGGCGTACACCTCCGCCCGCAGGGGAATGACTAAATCCAGATTCTCGGGACCGTAGGCATTGTCCAAAACGATACGCCCATAGCGGATTTCAAACTCTGCTTCCGGCGTGAAGGCCTGTGGCAAATCTTCCGCAGGGTTCCGGACCGTTACCCCATCGGCATCGGCCAAACCATCAAGGCTGAAAGCCAACTGAGGGCCGTAAGCATCAACCCTGGCGTTACGGGTTTTGGGATACCAAAACTCATCGTCTGAAGCGAAGCGATAGATCAGATCACCGCCCACTGCTGGCGAGAGTATGGCCGGAGCGAGGATTGCGTCAGCCTCCATCGGGGTGCCATCAACCCCGGTCGCGCTTTCGTCTTCGACGGGAAACTCCGCGAAAACAAGATCCTCAATGCCCAGCCGCTGAAAAGCTGTGCCCGCATAGTTTTCTGTTGTTACCCCGTTGCGGTTCTTTGGGGTAAGAATGAGCTCTGGAGGCATATCCCAACCAAATGGCTCGCCGGTGTATACCCAGCTACGCTCTCCACTGCAGGAGGTTCTGTCTGACGACACGGGCTCGCTGCTGAACCGCCCAGGGTCGATGGTGATCTCGAACCATGCCGGAATAAACCGGCCAACATAGGGAACAACGGGACCCGCTACATTTTCGGTGCCCAGGTAAGCGCCACTACTGAGGGACGGTCGCAGGGCAAAGGTTCCAACCTCTGGCCAGGAAAACTCTCCGCAAGCCATGCCGCCCAGAGGCTCCACACAGGATTCCCCAAACGAACCCAGCTCACCTTCCAACACGGCAAGATTGGGCAATGAAAAACCGGCGGCCTGTTCAACGGTAAGAGTGACGCCTTCGGCAGGCTGCTCCCGGCCAAAATTGGGCGTGCGCTCGCCCAGGGCGTTCAGGGCCAGGACTTCCACGCCAAACGCATCACCGGCGGATCTGAACACGTTGGCGTCGGTCACATCCGGGTTTTGGGGGTTGTCGGGGATGCTTATTTCAAAGCGATCCGGCCGGGCAATGAAACTGTCCGCGCCTTCCATAAAGAGGCCCTCTTCATCTCCCGCGCCATTGAAGCTCGCCTGCAAACTTATCGCGCCAACATCTCGATAACGAAGCGGGAAACTGGACGCACCCGATCCATCAAAAATGAGCTCCAACGTGTTGCCAGACAACTCGACACCGGAACTTTCTGGCAACGTCGTCCCCGTCGCCGGATTCTGGTACCCAAAATTGAGCTCAACGCTTCGTTGCCCGGTGAATGCAGGAACACACTGCCCCGGACTGTCCTCTCCCTCCTTGACTGCGAGGATTGAGGCTTGAAGTTCCTCACCTGATACATGGTTCGGTATGTTGAGGATAAAACCTGAGTCTGAAAATAAGATCTCACAATTGCTTTCGATGGCGGCGTCATCAGCAAAACACCTTACCGGAGGTGAGCCAGCCGCATTAATCGTCGATGCCTCGACCCCTAATGAAACCGGACCGGGCTTTGTCGAGCGAAGACCAAGGTTATTCGCTTCACCCACAAAACTTATATTATTTCCGGATAGCCAACCGCTCGCGGGAGCGAGCGCAATTGTCAAAGGCTCACTGAACAGCTCCGTACAGTCCGCATTACTGCAGGCTCGAACCCTTAACGCTGACGCTGGGGTGCAGGTCAAGGCCGTTGAGGGGTGATAGATCCTGAAGTGATGAAGGGCCACTCCAGGCTCTTCATTTGTACAGGCACCACCGAAATCCATCCGAGCGATCATTTGTCTTTCGAAAGTGACATCCGAGTTCGCGAGCCCCGAAATGCTTCCTTCAGCCGCTATAGCGCCAACCAAAACCGGATTCTGGTTAAATTCCACATCACCGGTGACATACACAATTGCGTTGAGGTTTGCATTGTTCTTGAACTCAAGATTTCCATCGACAATCAGCAATAAATTACTCGGGTCTCCGCCTGCATTCATCGAGAAATTATTCCCGCTTATTATCAGGTCCCCATCCACAATTACCCTGGCCGAACCGTCTACAGAGAAGTTAATATTGTTTTGGTTTTGCGCAAACTCACGAGGTGGGTAAACATGATTACCGGCAGGTATGACAGAGTTTCCGGGCCAGGGCGTCCGGACTCTTGGCCCAAAAACATCCAGATCCAGACGATCCTGCCGGTCAAGGTTTCCGTTGATTCCGGTATCAGATGAATAGATTACCGAGCATAACTGGATTGGCATCCACGATATACGAATCTGGCCATGCCCCCCCCTGCCGGGAATTGCACCAAACCAACCAACGCCAGCAGCCCCACCCCCGCCTCCCGGGGTCTCGCCGGGCTCACCATTACCGCCAAAGATCAGTAGCGCGGTTCCTCCCTCAGAACCACCGCCACCCCCGTCGAATGGTGCCGCAGCGCCCGTACCATCAAAAGCCGACGTGCCGTCAGCTGAACTACCAGCGGATGAACCGCCCCCGCCTCCCCTGACAGGTATACCAAACAAACCTGTGGCGCCTGCCGCTCCGTTGCCACCACGGTAGAGCCCGGCGGTACTGCCAGCAGCACCCGCGCGAATAGTGCTATTTCTGCCGCTTGATCCTCCACCCGCCGACAACTCTCCCGGAGATGAAAACCAACTCGTGCCACCAGGCAGTTCACTGGTTGGAGCCGCGCCTTCACCAACAACGAAAGGCACGCGATCACCAGGACTGACAGAAAATGCTCCAACAGAATACGCACCGCCACCGCCTCCTCCTAGGCCAACCCCTCCTCCGCTGCCGCCTGCGCCCCAGACTTGAACAGTAATTCGGCTGACCGCGGATGGAACCTCAAACTGACCGGCACCGGGTTCGGTATAAACAATGGATTCCTGCGCCAATAATGCGCCTGGCGCGGCCAGCAAAATTAAAATCAAGCCGATCCAAGATCTCAGCGAGCAAGATAGAGACGTCATCTCATCCTCACCTCTACTGAACGCTCCGCCACATCAGCTCCCGCTCCACAAGCACCTTTGCTTACTATCAGAATTGAGCCTGTCATCCCCCCAACCTCAGAACATGAAAGCTCACTGAAACAGGCCGCAAGACCTCCTGTCTCAAAATCCACTGTGTCGATGGGCGCCGCTCCGCATGATAAAGGGGAACTGTCACTTTGAGAGAGGAGTTCTGCCAACGCCACCTGCGCCCCACTCTCCGCCGCCAAAAACGCCCTTTGGGATTGAATCTGAAAGCTGACCGCCTTGCCAGAGCTTTCCTGTAATTGCGCCATGCCGATCACCAGCAAGGCCAACACGGTGATGACAAAAATCGCAACGGGAAGACCTGCGCCGTTTTGCTTGTAAAGGAATTGGTCACGGTACATTTCGGATCTGCACCTCCTGGCTCACTCGGGTGGTTTCGTCACCGTCCCGGTCTGACAGTTCAAATTCAAAGTTCACCACGGCAGCGCGGCGCAGTGATGGTGGTGTTACTCGCAGATTGAACGAACCACCGACCAGGTTGGCACTCATCACTTCCCGGGTTCCGCTGCCTCCACTCAGCGCAGCTGCCGAAGGCTGGGAACCGCCTGGCGTGTAGTCACTGAAGCGATAAAGCCATGGCCCGATCTGGCAGATGCTGACGGGCGAGGCAATGGCATACAGGCGTTTTTGCGGGGAGCGTTCGCGAAAGCGATGGCTGGAGGAAAGTCCAATGGTTGTATCGCTGGCATCAACCTCATTGATGGACGGTGAAACCGGCCCCGGATCAGACGTGCCATAAAGATCAGACTGGGCCGAGCCGTAACCGTATACCACCAGCCGGGCGCCAGCGGGGACTGCTCGCCCGAAGGGCACAATGCTCACTTCCTCAAAATCAGGGCCTGTTGTGAGAGACTCATAGGTTGTACCGGCAATGACCGGCAGCCACTCTAAACATTGGCCGTTCTCGCGAACGGACAGGGGAAACGCTTCGCGCACCTCCCGGGTGATTTGCTCACTGATCACCACGCCTTGCAGAGCACGCTGTTGCCGCTCACTGACATCAAGGGCTCCACGAGTGGACAGGGCAACAAACTGCACCGAGATGGTGGCCACAATGCCCAACAGCACGATGACCATCACCAGCTCGACCAGGGTGAACCCCTGTTGCCGGCGCATCAGAAATTCCCCCGGTAGGCGCTGAACAGGTAGGCATTGCCGGACGGGTCGGTAACGGTGATATCGATGCGTTTGGCTTCATGATTGCTCAGGCCCACTTCGGTGCCGGCACAGGCCACCGAAATAGACACCTGAAAATTGTTGTAGCCCGATAACGATTCCTTCTCGCTGTTCTCGGGCGGCGCGTTATTCAGAGTGTGATAATCGTCCACATCGTTGAACGTGCGCCGTGTTTCGCCATCCGGCCCAAGGTTGTTGCAATCCGCGTCGCCGGCATCCACCGCTCCGCCGCCCACAGGGGAATCATGGGCAAAGGATTTGGAGAGGATTTCGTCCATGTAGAGTTGCGACAATGCCACCGCACGGGTCTGATTCAAGGGATCAGCGCTTCGGCCGGTGATCAAGGCAAAGGCACCCACTACGCCGGCGATGGCAATGCTGATAATAACAATGGTCATCACCAGCTCCACAAGAGTTGCGCCCTGCTGGCGTACACCGCGTCGCCGGCAAGACCTCATGAACAAGGCCCCTGATACACGGCGCCAAGGGAGCTCAGGCAAAGGGTAAAGTCACTGTCGCCTGAGATCTGGAATTGGAGACTTTTCTCCCTGAAAGGGCCAGCCAGGCGCCCCATCGGGTCAAAGTTGATGGTAAACCCGCCGCCAGGAATCGCAGTTAGTCCGGATTGACCGGCTACCTGATACGCCACACTGGCGCCCTCACGGCGGATGGAAAACAGGGAATCCGCCGCCTCGAACTCAAAAGCATTCGAGGTTTGGCGGATGGTTACAGAAGTAGAGGGGTTGCCCGCCAGCGCTGCTTGTTGGGCAAGCAGCGTGGCGGAGGCTAGTTGTTGGGTGGCTAGGAGCGGGGAGAAGGCACTACCTCTGGCGAAGAGCCCTATGCCAAGTGCCGAGAGCACGCCAACAAGAACAATAACCGTAACCAACTCTACGAGCGTGAACCCGGAGGAAATCGGAAAGGTCGCTCTCATCATACTTCTCCTGCGCTCCAAATGACCGAAAACCTGTCTTATCGAGCTCACATTACACTGCAATTTCTACGCGATCTCAGCAGCCGCCAGCAGGAACTGTGACTGCCGATACGGCGCCATCTGCTTCGGTGTATTCGAAGAAACAGTTCCCGAGGGTAACAGTAAGGGTTCCTGCAGTCGTGGTGTTGTCTAATGTGTAATCGTTGGCATCAAGCTGGGCAGCCTCGATAATTCCATCGTTTGTCGAGGGATCAGCTTCCGGATAACCGGCAGCGGTCATATCTATAACGGTACCTTCGAGGGTCACCGTAGCTGGATTACCTCCCGCGAGCCAAGCAGAGTGAGCAATTGCAGATGCTGACTTAACAGCCCCTTGTGCTCCCTTAATACTTGCTTCCCTGGCATCCCCACCCAAATCCGCAAACCGCGGCAAAGCAAACGCCGCCAGAATACCCAAAATCACAATCACCATGACCAGTTCGATCAGGGTGAAGCCTTTCTCTTTTCTGTTCGGAATCATATTTCTCATAGGATTTCTCCGTTAGATTGATTAACTAGGTCTTACGTAAAAATTACTGGTTTTCAGTGGTTTCGATGTCACCGGTAGACGCATCATAAGTGATGTTCTTTTCATCAGCTGTACCCGCAAGGCCATCTACCTGGTAGGTATAGGTGCACAAAGAGCCAGCTGCAGTAACAACATAATCAGGTGCAGTACCAGTAATAGTCGGTGCATTGGATTGCAGAACACCTTCCCACACCTGCTCACAGCGGCTGGGGTTCATGACAGCGGTTCCGTCAGCTGCTCCGGTATAGCCACCGGTGTAGGCTACCGGCCAGCCGCGGCTGGAAACGTTCAGGTCGCCGTCACCGAAGCCTTCGAGGGTGTCGGTCGCTGCTGTAAGGCCATTCGCAACCCACTGAGCCTTTGCCAAGGCCACACCCGCAGCCAATGCACCCGCTGTGGCTTTGACGTTCGAGCTATGCGCCTCTTCCGAAAGCTGCGCAAACCGCGGCAACGCAAACGCTGCCAGAATAGCCAGGATGGCGATCACCACCACCAGTTCAATCAGGGTAAAACCTTTGTTCCGTTGCTTAGCGCTCATTTAATTCTCCTCAGAGTGTTAAAGCTTATTAATAGTTGTCTCACGTATCCGTTTGACCATTCCCTACTGACTTACGCTTACTTGATGGTCGTCAATTTCCATCAGTTTCAGGCCAGTAGCCCGCTTGTTTTTGTTATTTCCCTGAGTGGCCGGTACGGCGTAGTCCACCTGTACCTGCCATATAAACGGTGCGCCGGGCTCCCTTCGGCGACCTTCCAGCAGCAGGGGCTGGCCGGGTTGGTAAACCAGCCATTGCTGCTGTGGGTTGAAGCACCAGCCCCGTTTGTCCGGGGCCAGTTCGTTGCAACTCGTTTCAACTTGCGCCCCTCTGCCAAAATCCAGCAGGGGCAGCGGGTTCAGGCCGGCCAGCTGCTCCAGGGTTTCACCCCGGGCCAGTATGGCTTCGGCACCGCGCACCACCAGGGCGCTGCGCACCTGGTTCAGCATCAGCCGGGCGCTTTGCTGTTCGGCCCGGTACTGGGTTTGTTCTATGGCGTCCAGCAAAAACCACATGGCAATGGCCAGTACGCTGAACGCTACCAGTGCCCGGAAGCGGCGGTGGTTGTCTGCCGCTGTCCGGCCGGCCGGGCCTGCCAAGGCTTATCCCCGCCCCATGGCGGCGGACCCCAAATCCCATATTGGCAGGAATACGCCGAGCGCCAGAATAAGTACCAATACGCCCATCACCACAATCAGTATCGGCTCGATGGATTCCGCCAGCCGCTTCAGGCCGTAGTCCACGTCTTCGTCGTAGAAATCGGCCACGTTGTTGAGCATGTCGTCTACCGAACCGGTTTCTTCACCTACCGCAATCATCTGCAGAATCAGCGGGTTGAACATACCGCTGCTGCGGGCGGTGCGCAGCAGGCTGTCGCCCCGTTCAATGCCCTGGCGCATGTCTTTGAAGTGGCTGGCCAGCCAGGCGTTGTCGGTGGCATCGGCCACCACGCTCAGGGCGCTGGTTACCGGCATGCCGGCCCGCAGCATGGTGGCGAAGTTGCGGGCGAAGCGGCTCAGGGTAATCAGCTGCAGCAGCGGGCCGATCACTGGTAATTTCAGCTTGTACCTGTCCCACACCAGCCGGCCTTTTTCTGTTTGCACCCACTGGCGCAGCAAGACGGCGGTGGCCGCCGTGGCAAACAGCATCACGTACCAATAGTTCAGCAGGAAGTTGGAGGTGCCCACCAGAACCTGGGTGAGCAGCGGCAGGTCTGCCCCCATGCGTTCAAACACGTTGGCAAACTTGGGGATCACCAGGAAGTTCACCACCATCAGGGCCGCCAGCAGGGCCACGATCACAAAGATGGGATAACGCAGGGCCTGTTTTACCCGGCGCTTGGTGTCCCGTTCCAGTTCCAGGATTTCCGACAGGCGTTTGAAGGCATCGTCCAGCAGGCCGGTATTTTCGCCTACGTGAATCATGGCCACGAACAGGTCGGAGAAAACTTCCGGATGGGCCTGCATGGCGGTGGCCATGGTGGTACCGCCTTCCAGCCGGTTGCACACATCTTCCAGCACCTCTGCCAGTGCCGGCGAGCGGGTGGTTTCCGCCAGCCCGCGCAGGGTGCGGATCAAGGGGATGCCGGCCTTGGTGAGTGCGTGCATTTGCCGGCAGAACACGATCAGTTCATCCAGGGTGACCTTGTCAGCAAAGATGTTCAGGTTCAGTTTGCCAAGGAAGGCGCCCTTCTTTTCCTGCTGTTCCCGGATAGCCAGCGGGGTAATACCGCGGCGCATGAGTTCGCTGGCCGCGGCCTCGGCACTGGCGGCGGTGAGCAAACCCTGCTGGACAGCGCCACGGCTGTCTTTGCCCCGGTAACTGAACTGCATCAGCTGGCACCCTCACTGGTTGCCGCTACCCGGGCGACTTCCTGCAGGGAGGTTACGCCCTGCAAGGCGTAGTCCATGGCACACTGGCCCAGTGGCCGGAATAGCGGGCTGCGCCGGGCGGCCCTGGTGAAGTCGCTGACATCCTGGCGGCGCAGGGCATCGAGCATGTCTTCGTCCATTTCCAGCATTTCATAGACGCCCACCCGGCCCCGGTAACCGGTGTTGCTGCACTGGTAGCAGCCACGGCCTTTTACGAAGCCCGCTTCCATATCCAGCGGGTCCAGGTCGAACGACTGCAGCCAGATCTGCTCCTGCTGGCTGGGTTCGTAGGTTTCCTTGCAGTTGTCGCACACCCGGCGCACCAGCCGCTGGGCCACCACGCCCAGCAGGGAGCTGGCTACCAGGAAGGGTTCGGCACCCATGTCGATCAGGCGCATGGCGCTGCTGATGGAATCGTTGGTGTGCAGGGTGGACAGCACCAGGTGGCCGGTCATGGCGGCGCGCAGGCCGATCTCGGCGGTTTCCTGGTCTCGCATTTCGCCCACCAGGATGATGTCCGGGTCCTGGCGCAGGGCCGAACGCAGGATGCTGGAGAATTCCAGGCCGATTTTCGGGTTTACCTGCACCTGGGTAATACGCGGCAAGCGGTATTCCACCGGGTCTTCGGCGGTGATGATTTTCACTTCCGCGTTGTTCAGTTCGCTCAGGGCACCGTACAGGGTGGTGGTCTTACCGCTACCGGTGGGGCCGGTAACCAGTACCAGGCCATGGGGCCTTTTGATCAGTTTGCGGAAGCGTTCCAGCAGCTTGGGCGGCATGCCGGTGCTTTCCAGGTTCAGCAGGCCTTCGCTCTGGTCCAGCAAGCGCATCACCACCGATTCGCCGTACTGCACCGGCATGGTGGATACCCGCACATCAATGCTGCGGCCTTTCACCCGTACGTTGAAGCGGCCATCCTGGGGCAGGCGTTTTTCGGAGATGTTCAGGCCGGCCATCAGTTTCAGGCGCAGTACCAGCGCGGCGTTTACGCGCTTTTCTTTCATCACCTGTTCCTGCAGCACGCCGTCGATGCGCTGGCGAATACGCACCACCGATTCATCCGGCTCGATATGGATATCGGAGCTGCGGGCTTGTACCGCGTCTTCGAACAGGGTGCGCAGGAGTTTAACCACCGGTGCATCGGCGCTTTCGGATTCGGCTGAAAGCGCGGCCAGGTCGAAGGCGTCGTCACCCAGTTCGTCTTCCAGTTCTTCGGCCAGGGAGGCGATTTCATCGGTACGGCGGTACACCAGGTCCAGCGTATTCAGCAGTTCGCTTTCGCGCACCACGGCCTGGCGTACCGGCTGTTTCAGTACGCGCACCAGTTCGTCGTAGGCGAAGATATCCAGCGGGTCGGCCATACCTACCAACAGTTCGCCCCCCTGTTCCGCCAGCACAATGGCGCGGAACCGGCGCGCCATGGCTTCCGGCAGCCGTTTAACAAGTTCGCCGTTGAACTGGTAGTGGCGCAGTTGCACGAAGGGCACGTTCAGCTGGCGCGACAGGATGTTCAGCAGGGTGTCTTCGTCCAGGTAACCCAGTTCAATCAGGGTACGGCCGAGCTTGCGGCCGGTGCTTTTCTGCTCGCGCAGGGCCACCGACAGCTGTTCTTCGGTAATAACCTCGTTCTGGACCAGCAGGTCACCGATCCGGATTTTCTTTTTCGGTTCCGTACTCATGATCCCGCCTGTAATGCATTCAGTCGCTGCCGGGCGTAGTCCGCCAGCGAGGGCGACAAGCCCGGTAAGGTCGCCGCCTGGGCATAGGCCTGCACCGCACTGCGGGTGCGGCCGCCGGTTTCCAGTGCAATGGCCAGGCCCAGCCACCAGGCGCCACGGCTGTCGTCGTAGGCAATCAGTTCAGACCAGTGGCCGGCAGACTCTTCCGCCTCGCCCGCTTGCTGTAACAAGGTGGCTAACGTCACCCGGTATTCAATGCCGTCGGCAACCGGTGGTACACGGCTTTGCAGAGTGGCCACGGCTGTATCCAGGTTCCCCTGCTCCAGCAAGGCCCTTGCCCGCAGCAGGCGCAGGCCTGCGTATTCGCCTGCCAAACTTTGCGGCAACCATTCCAGCGCTCGGCCAGCCATGCCCTGTACCAGCATTTCCCGGGCGAAGATTTCCCGGCTGTTGGGCGCCGGCTGGCTTTCGGTTACCCGTACGAGCATGTTTTCTGCGGCCACGTTGTCGCCACTGGCCAGCAGCCGTTGCAGTTCGCGGCTGGTGCGCAGGTCGATGGCTTGCGGGGTTTCCCGGGACTGTTTTACCTGGGCGACCTGGGCTGGCTTTTCAGCTGCAACTGCGACCTCTTGTTGTGGCTCTGGCCGAACCTCCGGTTGGGGTTCTGCCTGCGGTGCCGGAGCGGCGGCTACCGGTTCCGGCTGTTTCGGGGCCTCGGCAACCACCTGCACCGCAGGCTCCGGTTTAGGCGCTGCTACGGTAACAGGCTCGGCGATTGTTGCCGCCGGCTCAGGAGCGGCAACCGGCTCCGGCTCTGCAGGCTTGATCGGCTGCGGCTGCGGCTGCACCGGCTCGCTTTGCGCCACCGTTTCAGTGGCTTCAACCGTTGGCTCGGCGCTGTTTTTGGCAAGCAGCCACCAGGCTACGCCGGCCGCCAGCAAAGCCAGCACGAGCAGCACAATCAACACCGGCACGGCCCTGGAGCCGCCTGTGGCCGGTGCGGTCTGGCCGGTGTAGGCCGCAGATACCTGTGGTTTGTTCTGGCGCTGTTCGGCCTGGCGCAGGGCGTCGTTCAGAAGGCTCATAACCAGCCCCCCAGCCAGCCCACGGCACGGGCACTTTCGGTGTCCCGAACCGCCTGCAATACGTGTTTGCGGGCAACCTGCCGGTCACCTTGTCCCCAGGCTGCCAGCAGGGCTTTATGGGCGAGGATGTTCACCAGCCGAGGAATGCCGCCAGAGGCCCGCCAAAGTACTTTCAACGCGCCGGCGGTGAACAGGTCTGCACCGTTATGGCCGGCCTGGGCCAGGCGGTGGCGCAGGTACTGGCCAACAGCGTCACGGCTCAGGGGCTGCAGGCGGGTCTGGAAGGTGATGCGCTGGCGCAACTGGCGCAGGCTGTCTTTGGCCAGCATGGTGTCCAGTTCCGGCTGACCGAACAGTACCACCTGCAGCAGGCGGGTACTTTCGGTTTCCAGGTTGGTCAGCAGGCGCAGGGCTTCAATGGTTGCCTCAGGCATGGCCTGGGCTTCATCAATCACCAATACCGCCGGCCGTTGTTCCATCGCCAGTTCAATCAGGCGCTGGTTCAGGGCTTTCAGGACCTGGTGCATATTGGCACACCGGCTGACATCCACACCCAGCTCTTCCGCCACCGCTTCGTACAGGGTTTCCGGGGGCAGGCCCGGATTGGGTACGTAGGCGGTGCAGGCGTCTTTATCCAGTTCGTTCAGCAACAGGCGGCACAGCAGGGTTTTGCCGGTGCCCACCTCGCCGGTTACCTTGATGAAGCCCTCACGCTCGCGCAGGGCCACCAGCAGCAATTCCAGTGCTTCGGAATGGCTGGGCGCCCGCAGGAAATAGCGGGTGTTGGGCGTCAATGCAAACGGTGCCTCCTGCAGTCCGAAATGGCTCTGGTACATCAGCGCGGAGCACCCTCGGGTTGCGGCTTCACAGATTCAGACGATTCCAGCAACTCCCGCAGCACGTTCATGCGTTCCCGGCTGGCCCTTACATCCGCCTGCATCTGGCTGGCGTTGGCCACCACCGGGCGCAGCAGGATCACCAGCTCGCTCTTGCGGGATTCAAACCGGCGCTGTTTGAACAGCTCGCCCAGCAGCGGGATTTCGCTGAAGAAAGGTACGGCAGCGTTGTCGTCTTCGCTGGAGCTCTGAATCAGGCCGCCGATCACGACAATCTGGCCACTCTCGGCGCGGATGACGCTGTCGGTTTCCCGCACGGTACTGCGGGCCAGCGGCAGGGTGACATCCCGTTCACCAATGGTGATGATTTTTTCCTGGTCCGCCACTTCGCTGACCGACGGGTGTACATGCAGGGTAATGGCGCCATCTTCGGATATCTGCGGGGTAACGTCCAGGGAGATACCGGAGAAGAAGGGCGTCAGTTCCACCGAGGTGGAGGTGCTGTCGGTGGCGGTAACGGCCGAGTTGTTGTCGTCAAAGTCAATGTCGGTCACGAAGAACTCGTCGGTACCCACCTTGATCACAGCTTTCTGGTTGTTGATGGTGGATATGCGGGGGCTGGACAGGATTTGTACGTTGCCCTGCTCTCCCAGTAACTGGATAAGGCCGGTGAAATCGCCCGCACTGACGGTGGCAGAGAACAGGCCACCGATATCCGGTGAGCGAAGCGCCTGGCCACCGAGCGACTGAGAGGTGAAGTAGTTGGCACGGCCGGCAGAGCTTTGGACATCCGCCCAGCTAATGCCCTGCTGGTATCCCTCGTTCAGGGTTACTTCCAGAATCTTGGCTTCCAGTACCACCTGGCGCTGCATGATCAGCTCGGTGCGGCGCAGATAGTCTTCCACCATGCGCAGATCTTCAGAGCCTGCGCGCACCATCACCAGGCCGGCACCGGGGTTTACCACCACCTGGCCACCGTCCCGGCCAACAATCATCGCCAGCGCATTCTGGATATCCTGCCAGAAGTCGGATTCGGTCTGGGTGGAAATGGTGGTGCCCACCAGGTTACGGGTTTCGCCGGAACTGCTGTTGTCACTGGAGCCGCTGTCGTTATTGCTGCGGGCACTGCTGACCTGGCCGGAGCTGACCCGGGTTTCCGAGCCGCCCTTGCGCTTGAAGTGCAGGTAATCAATCGGGAACAGGCGGGTCTGTACTTCATCTGCCGCCACCCGGAACAGGCGGCCATTGCGGGTAATGTCCAGGCCGTAGAGGTCTGCGGCGATGTCCATCACTTCCGGCACGGTGACATCGCCCAGGCGCAGGCTGATGCTTGCGGTAACACCAGGGTGAACCACTACGTTGTAGCGGGTGCCTTCCACCAGCGCCGCAAAGAAACTGGCGGCGGGAATGCCGGATGCGTCTACATCAAAGCGTTCGTCCTGCTGCTGGCTGCTGCTCAGGGGTGGCAACAGCTGGCTGCTGATGTCGGCGGGCAAGGCGCCCGGCGCAGTGCCAACCTGGCCAGCACCCGCACCTTGCTGTTCGGCCCGGGCCAGTGTGCTGTCGATCTCGCCGGCCACTTCGGTAGAGGTGGCGGCGGAAGTACGCATCAGCGGGTTGTTGCTACAGGCGGCCAGCGTAAGCGCCAGCATGGCTGCAGCTATGGGTCTGATCGTGGTCATTGTCATCCGGTTGCCTGTCATTGGGTTATCCGCACCTGCGGCAGCGTTGGCGGATACAGCACTCTGGGCTGGCCCCTGTCGGTTACTTCTACCTTGTCGCGGTGAATCCGGCGAACCCGGATACCATCGTGGTCATCACCTTCCCGCAAGGCTACGCCGTTAATCACCGCCACACGGCGCTGGCTGCCAAGCAGGATAGAGCCCAGCTCGATATCCCTTGGCGCTACGCTCTGTACCGACGCCGCGCGGGCATCGGGGGGCCGGGTCGGGTCTTGCAGGGCATGGGCCCCGGCACTTGCAAACAGGGCCAGCACCATCGCCAGCCCGAAAATTGCTGATCTCATCTCACACTCCCAGCCAGGCGGCTTCCAGGCTCAGGGTTCTTACCCGGATACGGGCCTCACCCTTGGGCCAGCTGCCGGCGTCATAAATCAGCTGCAGCCAGCCGATGCGGTCGTCCATAGACTCCAGCCGCTCAAGGTAGTTCAATACGTTCAGGTAGCCGCCTGAGATTGTCAGTTCCACATCGTGGGCATACAGCAAAGGCTCAGGCGCCCTGGCCTCGCCGTCACCTGGCGCAGCGCTCTGCTCCCCGTATACCGGCTGCGGCGCCAGCAGGCTCAGGGATTCCAGCGTCAGCCCCTGCTGGGCTGCCAGCATGTTCCGCAGCAATGCCACCATATCCCGGGGTGCGATCAGCTGACCGGTGGTTTCGGTAATCTGTTGGTCCAGTCGCTCAAGGCGGTTTTGCCGGGCGGCCAGGCGCTCCCGCAGTTCTGCAGACGGGTCACGCTCCAGTTGACTGCTGAGGGTTTGCTGCTGGCTGAGCAGGTTGTCCCGGTTAGCAGAGAGGGTCTGGACACGATTGTTCAGCTGCTGCTTCTGCGCTTCTACCGGAGCCACAAACAGCTCCCAGCCAAGCACCAGCACCAGTACGCACAGGGTTACCGCAATCAGGCCCCGTTCACGAACCGGGCGTTCGTTGTACCAGGCTGCGCCCGCAGCCAGCTGTTCGGAGAGCTTACTCACTGGCACCTCCGTTATGTTCTGTGGCCATGCGGAACTCCACCCAGCCAGTATTCTCTTCTTCGTCCGGGCGGCTCAGCTGGAAATGCCGGAAGGTTTCGCCGGCAAATACCGGTTCGTTACCCAGCTGTTCCAGGTAACCGGGCACCAGCTCCGGCGAACGTGTGCGACCTTCCAGCTTCAGAGACGCAGGAGAGGACTCCAGGGTGATGCCGGTAAGCCACAAGTTCTCCGGAATCTGGCGCGCCAGGGCGGCCATACGGCCCGAGAAACCCGTCTGGTGATTGCCTGCCAGCCCCTCCACCCGCTCGAGCAAACGCTGCCGGCGTGAGATGGTATCGGTCACCCGTTCCAGCGCCAGCTCCAGTTCCGGGTCTGGCCGCTGCTGTTCAACCTGCGCCGACAGGGTTTCCACCGCCTGCTGCAATTGAGTTGTTTGCCGTTCGATGGCATCCGCCTGCCCGGCCAGCTGCCGGTTCTGCCAGTTGCCGTAGGCCATGGCGGCCAGTACCAAAACCGCAACCAGCACCACAAGTACCACGCAAGTGCCGGCGCTCAGGCGCTGCCGGACCGGCCGGAGTTCCGGCACATAAAGGTTGACCTGTTGCTTCATGTACCGCTTCTCCCGGATGGCAGGCCGGCACTCCAGGCCAGCAGACAACGGCTGTCCAGGTCAGAGCTCATGGCGAACTCTGCCCAGTCGGGCGTTTCTACCGCAGAGCCCAGGGAAGATGCGAGCATGGACGACAAGGGCAACACCGCATCCTTCGCCACCAACCGGATGCCGGAGGGTGGCACCTGCCCCAGCTGGCTTTCGAAGTAATCCAGTGAACGCTGGATTTCCAGCGCCAGGGATTGCACGGCATTATCCTGCCGGCCGGCATCCTGCAAATCATCGTAGGACAACTCAAGCCGGCGGGACAGATACAGGGTTTCGCCCCGGCAGATCACCATCTGGCCGTACCGGTTGCGAAGGTGCACCAGGGTAACGCCCCGACCGGCAGAATCCAGCGCGGCCGCAAAGTTGCGCAGTGCCAGCTCGGCGATGTCGATGCGCTCAAGCTCCATCCCGGCATCGTGCACCAGGTTGATCAGCTCCTGCACCAGGGATTTACGGGCCGCCACCAGGTTCACCAGGGGCCGGCGACCACGGGAAGCGTCTTCCGGAAATTCGAAGACGTCTGAAACCGCATCTGACGGGCTGAAGTCCAGAAAGTCTTTCAGCTTCCACTTCAGGGCATCCGCCAGTTCGGTATCGTCCACCCCTTCCGGGCGGTCCACCTGAAACACCTGGTACTGGTCCATGGGCAACACCAGGGTAACCGGCACTTTGCGCCAGCCCTGTTCAGAGACCAGCCCGGCCAGGGTCGCACTGCGCTGGGCCGGCATGCACTCGGCAAAGCCGGCCTTCTGGCCAGGCAAACCCGGGGCGCTGGCCCAGGCAATGCCGTCGGCCCGGATTTCCAGGCACACTTTGCCCGCTGATTTTCCGGGCCGGAACAGCCTTGTCAGTGAATGAACCGCAGAGGTCAGGATCATGAATTCCCTGGTATCGAAATCGGAGGATTGCCAAGTGCAGGCAACAGGCCTGAATGCTCAAAAATTCGGCGAATTTTACATAGCCTTACATGATAGATGAGAAGCTGAACCTAACTCCACGGTTTGCCGAAGATTTCACGGAAATTTTGCAAGTCGGTAACAAAAAGCCCGCGCAGAGCGCGGGCCTTTGATCTGGGTCAGAACGGGATATCATCGTCGAAGTCGTCAATCGGCTCCGGCATGCCGCCGCCCTGCTGCTGGGGCGGCTGGTTGCTGTATCCGCCACTCTGGTTACCCTGACCACCCTTCTGCTGTTGCGGGGGCGGGTTGTTGTAGCTGGCCGCTTGCTGGGGCCGGCCCTGGGGCGCCCCCTGGTTCATGCCGCCTTCGCCACCACGGCTGTCGAGCATCTGCATCTGGCCGTTGATATCCACCACGATCTCGGTGGTGTAACGGTCCTGGCCATCCTGCCCCTGCCATTTGCGGGTTTGCAGGCGCCCTTCGATATACACCTTGGAACCTTTGCGCAGGTACTGCCCCGCCACTTCAGCCACCTTGCCGAACAACACCACCCGGTGCCACTCGGTTTTCGGTACCAGCTGGCCGGATTGACGATCCTTGTAGCTTTCATCGGTCGCCAGGTTGAGGTTTACCACCGCGTTGCCGTTCGGGGTGTAACGGGTATCCGGATCCTGGCCCAGATTACCGATAAGAATTACCTTGTTTACGCCTCGTGCCATTGTATGCTCCTGGTCTCTTTTGCTGAACGCCTGCGTTCCATGCAGGCATCCTGTGTTTTAAGTAGTGCTACCCTGCCGCACAAATTCAAAGTGCGCAAGCTGCTCTTCCCGAAAATGCTGACGGTCTACCTTCAGGTAAGCCATGGCGGCCTCTTCCACGATCACCACGTCTTCCACGCCCGGCAGTTTTCGCAGGTTCTGGTCGATCTCGTCAAAACTGATACTCACGGCGTTTTTCAGCTGTACCACAAAACTGGTGGTGTAACCCGGTGCCGGCATGGTTAGCGCCACCAGCAGCCATACCACCAGCGCTGCGGCCATCAGCCAGAGCACACCTTCCAGGCCAGCGGTCTGCAACAGCCAGCCGCCCAGTGCACCACCCAGAAACGCGCCGAAGAACTGGGAAGTGGAATACACGCCCATGGCCGTGCCCTTGGCCGCGGCCGGGGCTTCTTTGCTGATCAGCGACGGCAAGCTGGCTTCCAGCAGGTTGAACGCCATAAAGAAGAAGAATAGCACAGCCCACGCCAGCCACAGGCTCTGGCCGACACCGGTCATCGACGCAGCCGCCAATGCCAGCAGGGCGATGGCACCGCACAGCACCGGCTTCATTTTCCGTTTTTTCTCGCCAATGATAATGAACGGCACCATGGCGAAGAACGAAGTAATCATAACGCTGAGATAGAACCACCAGTGGGAACTGGCCTTCAGCCCCAGTTGGTCCTGCAACATGGTGGGGAACACCAGGAACAGCGCGGTCAGCACAAAGTGCAGGATGAAAATGCCGAAATCGAGCCGTAGCAGCCGGCCATCAGCCAGGACACGGCTGACCATTTCCCGGGCCGGATGGGTGTCGGCACTGACCTTGTGCTGGTGCGGTGTGGGCACAACCCGGGCAACCACCACCAACGCCAGAACCGCCAGTACCGCGGTGGTATAGAAAATCCCGGACAGCCCCCAGGCAGCTCCCAGCAGCGGGCCCACAACCAGGGAGACCGAAAACGACAGGCCAATGGAAATGCCCACGGTGGCCATGGCCTTGGTGCGCTGCTCCTCCCGGGTGAGATCACTGAGCAACGCCATCAGCACGCTGGCAATCGCGCCGGCGCCCTGAAGAATCCGCCCGGCAATAACTACGTATATGGAATCGGTAGCGCCAGCCAGCACACTACCGGCTGCGAACAGAACCAGGCCGATGTAGATCATCCGCTTGCGGCCAACCCGGTCTGACAGCAAACCGAACGGAATCTGCAGCAGTGCCTGGCTCAGGCCATAGGCACCAATTGCGAAACCGATCAGCGCGGGCGTAGCGCCTTCGAGGTCGCTGCCCAGCAAAACGAAGACCGGCATTACCATGAACAGGCCCAGCATACGCATGGCGTATACCGATGCCAGAGCTACTACTGAGCGTTTTTCAAGCGCGTTCATGCTAACCCGTGCCGGACTGGTTGAATGTATAGGCGCAGCCTGTCACTGCGAGCGGCGCATTGTACCAGAAGCGCCATGCAGACGGGACTACTCACAACGGGGTGGCTAACGGCGGCTGAGAGTGGCCAGGCGCGTCTGTACACGGTTTAGCCGGCGCCCCCCGAAAACGATATAATCGACGTTTTTACCCAAGCGAGGTGTTATGGACCATATCCAGATCAAGGGTGCACGCACCCACAACCTGAAGAACATCGACCTGGATATGCCGCGGGACAAGCTGATTGTCATCACAGGCCTTTCCGGTTCCGGTAAATCTTCCCTGGCGTTCGATACACTCTATGCCGAAGGCCAGCGCCGGTACGTGGAATCGTTGTCCACCTATGCCCGCCAGTTCCTGTCGATGATGGAAAAACCCGATGTGGACCACATCGAAGGCCTTTCCCCGGCCATTTCCATCGAGCAAAAATCCACCTCCCACAACCCGCGCTCCACTGTGGGTACCATTACCGAGATATACGACTACCTGCGCCTGCTGTTCGCCCGCGCCGGCGAACCCCGCTGCCCGGACCACGGCCAGCCGCTGGAAGCCCAGACCGTAAGCCAGATGGTCGACCAGGTGATGGCCATGCCGGAAGGCAGCAAATTGATGATCCTGGCGCCGGTCATCCGGGATCGCAAAGGCGAACACCTGCAGGTGATCGACACCATGCGCAGCCAGGGCTTTATTCGCTTGCGGGTCGACGGCACCGTTTACGATATCGACGATGTACCGGCGCTGGATAAAAAGCGCAAACACCAGATTGATGTGGTGGTCGACCGGTTCAAGGTGAAGGAAGGCCTGGAGCAGCGGTTGGCCGAGAGCTTTGAAACCGCCCTGGAACTGGCCGACGGTATTGCCTTGGTCGCCCCCATGACCGGTGAAGGCGAGGAACATACCTTTTCCGCCCGCTACGCCTGTACCCAGTGCGGCTACGCCCTGAGCGAACTGGAACCCAAGCTGTTCTCTTTCAACAACCCGGCCGGCGCCTGCCCCACCTGTGACGGCCTGGGCGTGCGCCAGTTTTTCGACGCCGAAAAGGTTATCCAGAGCCCGGAAGCCACCCTGGCCTCCGGCGCCATCAAAGGCTGGGACCGCCGCGCCGTGTACTACTTCCAGATGCTCACCAGCGTGGCGGAGCACTATGGCATTGACCTCGAAACACCCTGGGAAGAGCTGCCGGAAAACTTCCAGCAGGCCCTGCTGTATGGTTCCGGCGATGAAGACATCACCTTCCGGTATGTGAACTCTCGCGGCCATATCATGGAAAAGGCGCACCCGTTTGAGGGCATACTGCCCAACCTGGAACGCCGCTACCGGGAAACCGACTCCCAGAGCATGCGGGAAGAACTCGCCCGCAACCTCAGCACCCAGCCCTGTAAGGATTGCGGCGGCTCACGCTTGCGCCGCAGCGCCCGCCATGTGTTTATCGAAGAGCGTACCCTTCCGGAAATCACCCGGCTGCCTGTCGGCGACGCCCATCGCTACGTGAGCGAGCTGGCCCTGCCCGGCCGCAAAGGTGAAATTGCCGAGAAAATCCTCAAGGAAGTACGCGAACGCCTGCAATTCCTGGTTAACGTAGGGCTGGAATACCTCACACTGGAACGCAGCGCAGACACCCTGTCCGGCGGTGAAGCCCAACGCATCCGGTTAGCCAGCCAGATTGGCGCCGGCCTTGTGGGCGTCATGTACATACTCGATGAGCCATCCATAGGCCTGCACCAGCGTGACAACGACCGCCTGCTGGCCACCCTCACCCACCTGCGGGACCTGGGCAACACCGTGATCGTAGTGGAGCACGACGAAGACGCCATCCGCGCCGCCGACTACGTCATCGACATCGGCCCGGGCGCCGGCGTACACGGCGGCGAAATCGTCGCCCGCGGCACCCCGGCCGAGATCATCGCCAACCCGGCGTCCATGACCGGCCAGTATCTCAGTGGCGAAAAGGAAATTGCCGTTCCCAAAGCCCGAAACAAAGGCAACGGCAAAAAACTCGTGCTATCCGGCGCATCCGGAAATAACCTGCAGAACGTCACCCTGAACCTGCCACTGGGCGTGATGACCTGCATCACCGGCGTATCCGGCTCCGGCAAATCCACCCTGATCAACGCCACCCTTTATCCGGTAGCGGCAGCCAAGCTGAACAAAGCCACCAGCCTGAGCCACGCCCCCTACAAAAACCTCAAGGGCCTGGACCATCTGGACAAGGTCATCGACATAGACCAGAGCCCCATCGGCCGAACCCCCAGATCCAACCCGGCTACCTACACCGGCCTGTTCACCCCCATCCGTGAACTCTTCGCCGGCACCCAGGAGGCCCGGTCCAGAGGCTACAAACCCGGCCGATTCTCATTCAACGTCAAAGGCGGCCGCTGCGAAGCCTGCCAGGGCGATGGCGTAATCAAAGTAGAAATGCACTTCCTGCCCGACGTGTACGTGCCCTGCGACATCTGCAAAGGCAAACGCTACAACCGCGAAACCCTGGAAGTCCGCTACAAACGCAAAAACATCAACGAAGTGCTGGAAATGACCGTTGAAGAAGGCCGTGAATTCTTCGACGCCGTGCCCTTCATCGCCCGAAAACTGCAAACCCTGATCGACGTGGGCTTGTCGTACATCCGCCTCGGCCAAAGCGCCGTCACCCTATCCGGCGGCGAAGCCCAGCGCGTAAAACTGGCCAAGGAACTGTCCAAGCGCGATACCGGTAAAACCCTGTACATACTGGATGAACCGACTACCGGCCTGCATTTCTACGACATCCAGCAGTTGCTGACCGTACTGGAGCGGCTGCGGGACCATGGCAACACCATTGTAGTGATCGAGCACAACCTGGATGTGATCAAAACGGCGGACTGGATTGTGGACCTGGGGCCGGAGGGTGGTTCCGGTGGCGGGCAGATTATTGCCGAGGGAACTCCGGAGGAGGTGGCGGACAATCCGGCGTCACATACCGGGCGTTATTTGAAGCCTATGCTTAAGTAGGCTTTTAGCCACGGAATCCATATATGG